>JADHVC010000007.1 GCA_016784175.1 Patescibacteria group bacterium
TGAGCGCATATGGAATATGTAGTAATTTTTAGCACAATTTAACTTAAAAAATTTTATGTTTGAGTGAAGCGAGTTTAAAATTTTTGTTAAATTGTGCGTAAAAAATTGCCCAATATTCCATCCTAAGCGAAAAAGTGATTCAGGTGTAGTGAGCACTTACTAAATTTTTAAGAAAAAATACCTCAGTTTCTTGAGGTATTTTGTATTTAGACGGACTCTTTCCATACTTGTGATATAGAGGCATATGAAAGGGAAAACAATTGATCCAAAAATGAGTATTATTTCGCTTGTTGATAAGTATTTATTCAAAAAATGTTATACTGTAAGAATATTTACTTATACAAAATAATTTATGATTAATAAAATAATTAAGCCTGATTTTAAATCTACATTAAAAGAAGATCGAGTTTTTCATCCATCAAAAAAGTTTAGTGCGAATGCTCATATTAAAAACATGGCTGAATATACTAAGCTTTATAATGAAAGTATAAAGAAGCCGGAAGTTTTTTGGGCTCGCGAGGCAGAGAATTTAGAATGGTTCAAGAAATGGGATAATGTTTTAGAATGGAAACAGCCATTTGCTAAATGGTTTTCTGGTGGAAAAATTAATTGCTCCTATAATTGTTTAGACAGGCATTTGTCTGATAAAGGAACTCAGTCAGCAATCATTTGGGATGGAGAAAATGGAGACAAGCGAAATATAACATACAACGAATTGCATGAAGAGGTGTGTAAGCTTGCTAATGTCTTAAAAGGATTTAAGGTTAAAAAGGGTGATCGTGTCGTAATATATTTGCCGATGATTCCTGAAGTTGCCATTGCAATGCTAGCATGTACTCGGATTGGGGCTATTCATTCGGTCGTTTTTGGTGGGTATTCGTCTGAGGCACTTAAAGTGCGAATTAATGATGCGCGCGCAAAGGTTGTTATTACTGTGGATGGAGGATACAGAAAAGGAAATAAAACAAGAATGAAAGACGCAGTCGATGAGGCCTTGTCGGGTGTTAAGTTTGTGAAGAACGTTATTGTTGTAAAGCGTAATGGTATTAAAGTGCAGATGAAAAAAGATAGAGATTTTTTATATGGAGATTTAATGAAAAAGGCTAGTAGCGTGTGTCAGCCCGCTAAAATGAACGCAGAGGACCCGTTGTTTGTTCTTTATACTAGTGGTACAACTGGAATCCCAAAGGGCGTAGTGCATACTCATGGTGGATATTTAACTCAAGTTGCGATGAGTGCAAAATATATTTTTGATTTACATCCTAATGACAAGTTTTGGTGTACAGCTGATGTTGGTTGGATAACCGGCCATTCCTATGTAGTTTATGGTCCACTTTTAAATGGTGTTACAACTATAGTGACAGAAGGTTTGCCAACTCATCCTACTCCAGAGAGGCCTTGGAAATTGATTGATAAACACAAGATAACTCAATTTTATACTGCACCAACTGCAATAAGAATGTTTATGAAGATTGGTCGTGCGTGGCCTGCTCGCCATAAATTAAAAAGTCTAAAGGTTATTGGCACTGTTGGTGAACCAATCAATCCAGAGGCTTGGACTTGGTATTACAATAATATTGGAAAAAGAAGGTGTCCTGTAGTTGATACTTGGTGGCAAACAGAAACGGGTTCAATTCTTGTTACTTCATTGCCTGGCGCTACTCCTACCAAGCCTGGTTCTGCTACTCTTCCATTTTTTGGTGTTGATGTTGCCGTTGTTGATATGAAAGGCAAAAAAACAAAAGTAAATGAAGGTGGCTATCTTGTAATTAATAAACCATGGCCATCTATGCTTCGAACTGTTTATAAGAATGACGAACGTTATAAAAAAACTTATTGGAATGAAATTAAAGGTGTATATTTTTCTGGTGATGGAGCGCGTCGCGATAAAGATGGATATATTTGGATAATGGGTCGTACAGATGACATTATTAAAGTGGCTGGTCATAGATTGGGGACGATGGAGATAGAGAGTGCTTTGGTCTCGCATAAGGCAGTAGCAGAGGCAGCAGTTGTTGGCAAGCAAGATGAAATTAAAGGTGAGGCTATTGTTGCCTTTGTATCTTTAAATTTAAAATTTACTGAATCAGAAAAATTAATAAACGAATTAGGTGCGCATGTGGTTAAGTGTATTGGCCCAATTGCTAGGCCGTCTCAAATTATTGTTGTTGATGATTTGCCAAAGACAAGGAGTGGTAAAATAATTAGAAGGATTTTAAAGAGTATAGCAGAAGGCAATGAAATAAAAGGTGATACCTCTACTATAGCCAATGCAGATATTTTAGAAAAATTAAAAAAATTATAGTTATGCACATAACCTAAAATTATCTTTAAGGTGATTATTATGTTATAGTATAGACATTATATAAATAGCTTAATTATTAAAAAATTTTATTATGTCAAAGGGAATGAATTATATCGCCGGTGCTTTAATTGGTATCGCAGTTGGTGAAATTTACGGACTTTATATATTAGGTCCTATGATGGAAAGTTTAGAGGCTTCTTTAGCTATCGGTCTTGCGATTGGCATAGGACTTGGCAATGCTATCGGTACTTACATGAAAGAAAGGCGTTAAGTTTTTAAGTAAAGAATTTTTTAAAAAAGAGCCTTTACGAGGGTTCTTTTTTTACAATCAAAGAATGGAAAATAGATTTCTTAATAAATTAACTTTATTATTATTTTTAGGATATTTTGTTATTGTTGGTATAATTTTAGGGTTTTCATATTCGTATTATGCGCAGGTTTATGAAAATGAATTCTCTTTTTATAAAACTAAAAATGAGCAACAAGTAAATGCTGTCAAAAAAAGAATTATTACAACGATTGACTCTATCGTTATGGAAGTCTTAACAACCAGAGACTATAGTGTGTTGAGGGAATACATTGAGAGCCCAAGTGAGCAATCGGAGGAAAATTTAGCCAATGAGTTTTTGTCTATCGTAAAATATAGGAAAAAGTATGATCAAATTGGATTTATTGGAATCGATGGTTACGAAAAAGTAAGAATTAATTATAACCTAGGCAGTCCAGAAGTTGTTAAGAAAAACCTATTGCAAAATAAGAGTGATAGTTATTATTTTCAGGATATGATTAGTTTGGAAAAAGATGACATCTATATTTCTAAATTTGATTTGAATTCTGAGTTTGGCCGAATTGAATTCCCTCGTAAGCCAGTGATCAGAATAGGAGTACCCGTTTATTTTAATGATAAAATTGCAGGCGTTTTGATTTTTAATTACTTAGCTGAGGAATTGTTGTACTCACTCCATGATGGTGGCTTGGGTGATAGTATAAGTTATCTATATAATAGCGATGGGTACTTACTGAAGGGATTGGATCCTGATGGTGAGTGGGGTTTTATGTTTGAGGATAGGCAAGAAAATACCCTTAGAGTACAAAATCCATCACTATGGACTGATATCAATAGCGTAAAGAATGGGTTTGTAGAAAATGAAAATGGGTTATATGTCATTTCAACAATTAATCCTGAAGAAAATATTGTAAATAAAGAGGTTTGTGCTTGTGGTTTTTGGAAGTTAGTAACCTTTACTCCAAATAGTGTTTTAAGGTTAGAATCAAGCCAAGCGCTGTATTACTTAGTTATAATAAATGTGTCGATTATTCTAGCATTTTTAGCTATTCTTTGGATGCTGGCAAGATTTATTTTTTATAAGCAAGTCTCTGAGGGAAAAATATTGGAATTGAATGATACTTTAAAAGTAATTAATAAAATTTTGAGACATGATTTAGCAAATGCATTTACGTCAGTTTCTTTAACTTTAGATATTCATGAAAGATCGCTAAAAAATAAAGAGTTTGTAAGTTCAGTTCGTGAAATTATTGCAGGTGGTAAAAATATAATTCATCACATGAAAGAGTTGGAGGGTATGGTGAGTTTAGGTGAGTCATTAAAATTTAAAAGCCTTGATGAGATATTAGAGCGTATTATTAAGAAATATAAAATAATAATTGAGCTAAGAGGAAGTGCAAGCGCTCATTGCGACGATGCGATTGAAACGGTTTTTGAAAATATAATATCAAATGCTCTAAGACACGGAAGAACAAGAAAGATTCAAATTACTTTAAAAAAAATGAAGGATAATGTAAGAATTGAGTTTGCTGATTTTGGCAAAGGCGTTCCAAGTGAGATAGAGAAGAGTATTTTTAATGAAGGGTTTAAATACGGAAAATACGCTAATACCGGTTTAGGTTTGTATATCGTTAAAAAGACTATAAGTAGATATGGCGGAGAGGTGTATGTAAAAAAGAATAAACCAAAGGGTGCAATTTTTGTAGTAAAGATGCCTCAATAGTCATGAGAGTTTAGCATCGAAGATTCCAATATATAAGTGAACTTGTTGAAAAATTGGACTATTAATAACAGCTGTCTATATAAAGCTATTATTAAATAAAAAAAAAGACCCTATTTGTTATTCGCGAGGTCTAGGTGCGACTTGATTTAATTGAAATTATTGCAGTTTTTTTTGTTCCCCGGTGACCCACGAACTGGAGTAGTTCAACGTTATTTTGATTGACATGTAGCCAATACTTTTTAAAACATTTAGGGCATTCAATAACTATAGCTCCCACTGATTGGGAGTCTTTTCTTTGGGGTGAAGAATTGTTAGGAATAACAAGGTCGGTATCAGGTGAATTTATCAATATCTTTGTTTTATTATAGGTATTATCACAGATGAAGAGCACGCATCCTTTTTATTGCGCTGAGGCATAATTAATGCTTGAAGCCACCTTTTACAATAATCTTCAGCAGGCAAAGGTAGCGATCGGGGAAAAACTTCATTAATTATAGCACCAAGAATCACATGGTTCACATAAAAATCTACCCCTGGGTTATACTCAATTCATAACCTAATTCAGATTATATTACCTCAAATTTTAGGGTTAATAGTTTTTCTAGCTCAGGTCGATAATCTTCTATATTTTTAAAAAATTCATGAATTGCTTTTTTAAATTTTGAATATGTTTCATAGTATCTATTTTGTCTCAGCTTCTTTTTTAAAAATTTCCACAATCTTTCAATTAAATTTAAATTTGGCGAATAAGTTGGCAAGAACTTCAATTTGATATTAAGCTGTTCCGCTTTTACATAAACCTCTTTATTCTTCGAATATCTCGCATTATCCAGAAAAATATAAATTGTATTTGAACCTGGATAGTCCTCTCTGATTAATTCCAAAAATCTCATTATCACTTCTTTATCACAATTATCTTCAGTGATAAAATTTGATGGCTTGTAGCTTGTTGCATTAATCGCACCTATAATATTAATTCTTTTTCTACCACTATTTGAAAATATTACTTTTGTTCAATCTATTCCTTTTTTCTGCCAAGCATAGCCATTAACTGTATTGTAAATTTGATGAGTAGGATCAAGGAAAAGCACCTCTCCATTATTGTCTTTTGCTTTTTTTATTGTTTCTAGAATTTGCTCAGCAAATTCTATTTGCGTTTCTGGGTCTTGTGCCCCACAAGGCACTAAACGCGTTTTTTTACAAGACAAATTGAATTTTTTTTGCAACATTCATAAGTCCATGTTTTACCAATTTTAATATCATAATTCTTTTTTATTAAAGCTTGCAATTCAGCTAATGTGCTAATCATATTATCTTTTACATCTTTTTTTATATCTTCAATATATGGATCAATTTTACTTGACCTTCGGTCAAAATCAATTAGTATACAAAACTCATCCAAGCCTTTTTCTTGATACTCCCTAGACCAATTAGTTATTGTATCGCTACAAACACCAACAATATCAGCAATTTCAGTATTTGTTTTTTTCTTATATTTTAAGTATAAAAACTGTAATCTTCGAAATATTTTTTTATCTTTAACTTTTTTCTTTCTATTATTAATTTCTTGAAATTCCTCTTCTGAAATATTTATTTTAAGCATGGGGATATAGTTAAGATTAATACATTAATTATATCATTTCTGAATTAGATTGTGAACCTAGTATAATCGTGCTATACTCTAGTATCAATTGAGTAGATATTGTTCTGTTAATTTACGCAGTGGCAAATCTCTTAATTGATGTTCTTTAACAAGATGAGAGAAATAACTTATTCTTTTACCGCTTAAGGTGAGTAGCGCCTTGGGTATCAAAATTCTTGGTATTCAGCGCGCTACTCACGGTGAGTGTATGGTGCGTGGGATACGCACTAAAGTATACCATATCTGCGGAAAGTCCAGCTCCGGACAAATCCAATTCCACGGGTAAAGGAGGAAGTCATGTTAGAATTCTGGAAAGATGGAAAGAAGGTTGAAGTTACGGCGATCTACGGCAAGGGCCGAGTCGGCCAAGTGGTCATCCTTGACCAAGTGAGTTACGGGGACAACCCTGATCTTACGAAATATCCGCTCGCTAAGTACCCCCAACCCTACGCCTTCACTATCGTGGAAAAGGTGGAAGGGAAAGATGGATACTACGTTGTCCTGGACGACGAGGATAATCGTCTCGTATTGCGTAATGAGTACCCTGGCGCGAGTGGGTCCTATCTCTACGACGCTAACGAGTGGATCTCTTGGGAAAGGATGTACAAACAGGAAAAGTTGGCTCGCAAGGAACGAAAGATTCAGCAGCTAGAGGATCACGTCGCTCGTCTGAAGGACACACTTGTTAATCTAGGATTTCTAATCGTCTCAGAAGAGGTTGTCAAGAAACTAGGCATTGCCTAACACTCTCATCTTACACCCTTAACCCCTTTGGATATTTCGTCATTGACGAAATACGAAGGGGTTTTTTCTTATCTAAAAAATAGTTTTCTGTAGCGTAGCGGAAGAAAACACCTTATTCCACTCTATAAAATAAAAAGAAAATCTTATTTTGTCTTCCTTATTTCAAAAAAGAAGGCCAGAAGGAAACAATTCTAAATAGCGAGAAAAAAAATTTCGCCTAACTGATTATTATACAACCTTCTTAACCTAATTATAACAATGTTGGTATATTATGCAAACTTTAGTTATAATTTGGTTATGGAAAATTTTATTAATATTTAAAGAATATTATAATCACAAAATTACAGTTCAATAATAAATCTTATTTACTTTATATTAGCATTGCATCACATTCTTAAATGCAAAAGGAATAAAAGATAAAAGGTATGGCAATTGAAGAGTTTTTAATGGCAGCAGAAAAATTTTGAATATTCCCAATTTCAGATAAAATTACAGCTCCGGTTGTTTTTCCAATTCCTGGAATTTCAAAAATTGGTGTTTTAATAGTATCAACAATTTCATCAATTTTTTGCTCCAAAAAATCAACTTGTTTTTGAAAAAATTTCAATCGTTCAATTAAGATTTCAAGCTCAATTTTAAAGCCTTCGCGACCGAATGTAATGCCAATTGAATTCTGAGAAGCTGAATGAAGTTTTTCAATTTTACCTTTACTAATTCCACGACGACTCACTTTTTTTACAACATCCATTAAGTCGTCTACTGAGACGTTTGAAAATTCTTCAGGAGTCGAAAATTGAGTCATTAATTCAAGTACAGATTTACCAAATTGATTAGAAAAAATTGCTCCAAATTCAGGGAAAATTCGATCGACCACCGCAATCATGTATATAGTTATTACGGTATTTGTCAGTTATGAAATAATGAACTATAATATAATAAAACGATGGGAAAAATTATATCAATAGTCAACCAGAAGGGTGGAGTGGGTAAAACTACAACAGCCATTAACTTGAGTGCATATTTAGCTGAGCTAGGTAAGCATGTTTTGCTAGTGGATTTGGACCCGCAAGGGAACGCGACTTCTGGTATTGGCATTGAATATAATGGTTTGGATTATGGAATATATGATGTTCTTATTGAAAAAAAACAGATAAGTGAGTGTTTGAAAAGAACAAGCGAAGATAACCTTCATATTTTTCCATCGACCCAATCTTTGGCTGGAGCTGGGATAGAGATGGTAAATATTACAAATCGTGAATATCGCTTAGAAAAAATACTGCAATCACTTAAAGATGAATATGATTATATTATTGTAGATGCACCACCTTCGCTTGGTTTACTTACGATAAATGTTCTTGTTGCAGCAGATGAAGTTTTGATTCCTGTGCAAAGTGAATATTTTGCTTTGGAGGGCGTGGGTCAATTGTTAGAAACTGTTGGTTTAATCCAGGCTAACCTTAAGGAAAATTTAGGGATAATGGGAGCAGTAATCACTATGTACGATGGTCGCAACAAGCTTTCGAATTCCGTTATGAAGGAGTTATATCAATTTTTTCCCAATAGAGTATTTAAATCAGTTATCCCTAGGACAGTGCGTTTGGCAGAGGCTCCGAGTTATGGTCAGTCGATTTTAAGATATGACCCAAGCGGAAAGGGTGCAAAGGCTTATGAAAGATTAGCTCGTGAAGTAATAGGGCTTGAAAATAATTTTTAATAGAGCTTGGTTATTTGGATTAACAAAACGCCAAATAAATAAGTTAATTGAAATATGGCAGGATTAGGCAGAGGGCTAGGCTCTCTAATACCAAATAAAGTAAATAAAATTGAAATTAATCCCAGCGGTGAAACGGTGGTAAGTGTTACTAGTGAAGACGATTTAACTCGAATTCTAAGGCTTAATCCTAATGCGATAAAAGTTAATCCTTATCAACCTCGTAAAAGATTCAAGCAACAACAGCTAGATGATTTGATGGACTCAATCCAACAGCATGGTATCATACAGCCCCTAGTAGTGACTGAGAATGAAAGTGGAGTTTACGAATTGATTGCCGGTGAGCGTAGACTTAGAGCTTCGCAAAATTTGGGTCTTGAGTTTGTTCCAGTTGTTGTGAGAGATGCAAATAGTCAGCAAAAATTAGAGTTAGCTTTAGTTGAAAATATTCAAAGAGAGAACTTAAATCCTATCGAAACAGCACTTGCATATAGAAAACTTTTAGACGAATTTAATATTAATCAAGAAGAGCTAGCAAGGCGCGTTGGAAAGTCTCGACCAACGGTTACAAATACACTAAGGTTGATTAATTTGCCAAGTGGTATTCAGGATGGTTTAATTGAGGGTTCTATTACCGAAGGGCATGCAAGGTTGATTGTTGGCTTGGATACGGAAGAAAAACAAATGCAACTTTATGATCAAATTATCAATAATAAATTGACAGTTGAGGCAACGGGTAACGAGACAAGACGAATGGGTGGTACAAAAGATGCAAGAGTTAAAATTAACTATGAAGATAAAGGGAAAGAGTTAATATTGCGAGATTTTTTTAATACAAAAGTGGATATAATGCGCAAATCAAAAGGTGGTGGTAGAATTGCGATAGAATTTTATTCTGATGAAGAATTAGACAATGTGATTGCGAAGATAAGTTAAGGGCGTAGTTCAATATCGATCTTTGCAATAATGAACAAATTTTTAAATATTAAATCGAAGGCAAAGGTCTTTTTTATCGCTTGTGTTTTTTTTGTTGTTGGAATATTGGTTGCATCTTTTTTGCCGAGAAATATTGCTAATAACGAATTTAATTGGTTTGCACTATTTACCTTATGCACCGCATTAATCCAACTCTTCTTTAAAAAGCGAGCTATTCGAAATGTTTTTATTTGGTTTGCATTTTTGTTTTTTGCAATATTCCGCTACTCGATAGGTATTCACGATGTTGGTCTTGGGCAAATAAAACATTATAATGAGAAAAATGTCACGATTCATGGAAGGGTTGAAGTTGAGATAATTGCTGGACCAAAAAATCAAAGTTTCAAAATTAGTAGCCAAAAGGTAAGGATCGAGAGCAAAAATAATTTTACTAATTGGGCTAATATATCAGGCGATGTTTTAGTGTCCGCGGACCTCTACCCAGTAATAAAATATGGTGATGAGCTTGAAGTAAGATGTAAGTTAAAAGCACCAGAGGGTTTGAATGACTTTGCTTATGATCGTTTTTTAGCTAAGTCAAATATTTATTCGATATGCAATTATCCCAAAATAAAAATAATAAGCAGGCAGAATGGGCGTATATTGTATTCTTGGATCTATGATATAAAAAGTAGAGTTAAAGATATTATTAACAATAACCTTGGTGACCCAGAGGCTGGTCTTCTTAGGGCGATTATCTTGGGTGATAAAAAAGGGATAACGAGTGAGCTGCGTGATAGTTTTTCAAAGTCTGGAATAAGTCATGTTGTGGCAATTTCTGGAATGCATATTAGTATAATATCAGCATTACTAATGGGCGTGCTGATTTTTTTTGGCGCAAAAAGACAAGTTGCTTTTGTGGTGTCGAGTATATTTTTGTCAGTATATATTATTTTAATTGGTGCACCACCTTCAGCTATTCGCGCGGGTGTAATGGGTTTTTTGGTATTACTAGCTTTAAATATTGGAAGGTTAAATAAAATATATTATTCATTGGCTTTTTCGGCAGTATTACTGTTGCTTATAAACCCAAGATTGCTAAGAGATGACATTGGGTTTCAACTATCATTTTTAGCGGTTACTGGGATAATTGTATTTTATCCAATAATTAACAATTGGTTCGAGATAATAATCGCTAGGTTAAGCACAAAGTATTTTTACAGTAAATGTATAAAGGGTTTTCTTATTATGGTGGGGAAGATAATAAATGTCACAATGAGCGCGCAGATATTTGTCTTGCCAATAATAATCTATAATTTCAAAGTTTTGTCTATAGTTGCTCCAATGACAAATGTTATGGTGCTATGGTGCTTGCCAATACTAATGATATTAGCTATTGTGGCGGTTATTGTAAGTTTAATTTTGCCAATACTAGGTATAATATTATTCATTGTTATAAACCTATTTCTAAAATATATTATTTTAATTTCAGCACTATTAATAAAATTGCCTTTTGCTTATTTATTATTTGATAATATAGAAGCATATTGGATTTTTGTTTATTATTTTATTTGTATTTGCGGTTTAATATCGAGTCATTATTTTTATTTGTTTGGTAAATGTGTTAAATTAAAAGTGTAGTTGTAATAATTAAATAAAACTTATATGACAATTCTAGATAGTTTACCGTTAGCAAGCCAAGAAAAAAAACCGGTTGCACAAAATACAACGGAACAACAACCAACAAAACCAGAAGCAAAAGAAAGAGAATATACCGAAGAGGAGAAAAAGAAGATAGAGCGTTTAGAAAGAGATGAAAATGTTCTTAATATTATGAATAAGCTAGATAGTAGTATTGAGCTTGAACTGCAAGAGCGTATTGATGCAGCAGCAATGATCAATAATATTAATAATGCTAATATTTACAACAATTTAAATACTGGTGATAAGGTTGCTACTTTTATGGTGCCAAGTGGTGGTATACTTTCTATCAAAAATATGAATGATAATATTTTTGGTATGCAAAAGACGAACGCTGTTATAGGAAAAAGAAGAGCCTTAATGGCTACATTATTGGAAAAAGCCAATATTCAGTTATTAGAACAAGATTTTAAAACAGCAACTTGCAAGGTTGATACAGGATCAGTTGATAAAAAAGGTATAAAGACTAAGAAAAGTGCTGAAGAAGAACGAGTAGTAATGGAAACTATTTGCCAGAAAGTAAATGTAGAAATGAGTGAGTATTTGCTTGGAATGATCAACCAAGAGCTAGAATTAGAAGATCCAAAAAGCGAGAAAATAAAGATGCTTGAAGCATTCAAAGAAGCCATTACAAGAGAGGGCTTTAGGGTTACATATGGAATAACAGAGATAGGCACAGCTAATGATCCGACAGACGAGGAGGATATGTCACACATTGAGTTAAGCTTAGCTATAACAACTCAAACAGCATTGATGGCAAGAAGAGAAAAGGAACAGTATGGAAAAGTCTTTAACGAAGAAGATATAAAAAGCGAGCTAAAAGAAATTGGCGAGTTGCGTAATGAAATAATATCTAAGCTTGGCGGTAATAGATTTAATATTGGTGACGATAAAAGCTCGGTGCAAGAAAAGTTACAAAAAAAATTAGAAGGCGCACAATTATTATATGACCAAAATGGTGTTGGGCATAAAATCTTTACAGTTACGGAAGACGGATTGCTAGAAATGAATACTGATGTGATGCGTGCTGTTAGAAAAGACAAATTTAAATTAAGAGATAAAGACAAGGAATCATTCGGCCCTGTTTTAAATGATATTGCCCAATACATAAGGCGAGTAAATGTTTTCGATATCATGAAGCCCTTTACTCATAATGAAATTAGTGGGGACAAAAAAATACGCGACAGTGAAATGTCTTTTCGGGGCAGAATGCAAGAGCAAAAGACGATTGCAGATAAAATATTAAATAAAGAAGAGTTAACACAAGGCGAAGCAAAAAGAGCTGTCGAGCTATTAGGGCGTGCTCCAAAGAATGAGTTTTGTACCTCGGAGGCCATATTTAATGCTGAATCTTTAAAGATAAACAAATGTACAGATATATCGTTAGATAGATTGGACTTAGGGGTAGATTTGCTTAAGGAATTTGAGAAATTGCAGCAGGAGGTTGTAAATGAAACAAAAGGCTTAGAGGATGCTTCGACAATTGCAGGTGACAAGGTTACTGCAAGTATGCGTGATATGCGAGAGGTCGCTTTTAAGGAATTTAAGCAGCTATTGCCAAAAGAAGCGTTTTTAACTCTAGTAGGAGGAGACGAATTGACTATTGCAATAAATAATGATAATGTAACAGAGAAAGAAATAGAAACGCTCCTTTTTAACTTGCAAGAAAAAACAAATTCTAGGATAGTCAAGACAATTATTACCGATACAATGCGAGATTCTACCGGACACAGCGCAGAGCAACGAAAGCTGGATCATCTGGAAGCAATAAAGCGCGCAGAAAAAGGTGCCGAAATTGCAAAGGTTATTGAGGAGAATAAGAGGTTGTTGGGTTTTAAATTGGAACGAACTGATTTCTTTAGAGAAGTGAATGCAATGGAAAACCATGGTTTTAAAGAGGAAGTTTTCAGTGCCCTGGATCTTTCGTCATTTGTAGTGGAGGAAGATGAAGGCAAAAAATTTACTGTTAAAAGTAAAAATAGTCAAGGTTCAATCCGCGAAAGAGGAATAGAAAAAATACTAGAATTACTAAGTCGTGCAACAGAATATATCGTAAATGCCGATAATATTGGTATGTCTTCGGAAAAATTACTAGAAACGATAGTTCATATGCGCAATTAACACATTAGTGAATAAATAACTTTGGTTTAATTTTGTAACCAAAGTTATGTGCTCATTAAAAAAAAGGAGGTTAATATGCCAAGAGTTAAAACAGAAGAAGAAAAACAGAAAAAAGGTTGGAGAGAACTTCATCATATAGAGATGTTATATTATATCGCAGAAAAAATGGATTTAAGAAAGGATATAACCGCTGCTGGCATAAGAAGAGCTGTTAACTCACTATCTTATGGATATCTTTGTAGGGTGACTAGCGAATTTACTAGTTGGGAGGATGATGAAGAATGGATACGGTTTCATCTAACACCAAGCTCTGTTCCTAGCTTAAATAAGCGTGTGTATAGGATTGATATATGTAGAATTGCACTTTTTCGTCTAGGTCTAGATGATAAAGTTAAAGACCTACAAATGGTAGCAGAAGAGCTGTGTAAAGATAACCGAAGAGCCTATGACCAGCGTTTAAATTATGGTAAAAAGTTAACAAGCTTTAACAAGGATAGATTATGGCTTCGCGAAAGAGTTCGAAAGTTCTTTGAAACACCAAAATATAAGGCGTATCTAATTGATGCTCCTAAACATGAAATATAATCGCCAACAGTATTGTTGGCGATTTTTCTAAAAAAATCAGAGAAAGACTAAAGCTCAATTACGGTTAACACATTAGTGAACAAATAACTTTGGTTTAATTTTTTAACCAAAGTCATGTGCTCATTAAAAAAAAGGAGGTTAATATGTCCGATCAATCAAATCAGCCACAAAAAGTAGAAGAGAGAGAAGACTGTATACAAACTGATCCAAAGAGCTGGTTACATTATATTGCAAAAAAAAATAATTTACGGCAAGATATTGCGCAGCCCGGTATAAATAAAGCGGTAGATTCACTTTTAACAGGATTCATTGCTATGTTAAAAAGAGAGTTTAAAACACTTGAAGAAATTGAAGAATGGATCATGTTTCATCTAGCTCCGCACCCCCTTCCTACATTAAAACAGCGTGTTTATAGGATTGATATATATAGAAAAGTACTTGGTAAAGAAAATTTGATCGACAGACTTGCTGACCCACAAGCGGTAGCAGAGCAACTATGCAAAGATAATAGAAATGCATACGACAAGCGTTTAAACTATGGTAGAAAGTTAACAAATTTTGATAAGGATTGGATATGGCTTCGAAAAAGAGTACGAAAGTTCTTTGAAACACCAAAATATAAGGCGTATCTAATCGATGCTCCTAAACATGAAATATAATCGCCAACAGTAGTATTTGTTGGCTTTTTATTTTATATTATAGAGTGTGGTAGTATTTATTAATGTTTATTAATGAATTTTGAATGACTTTATTGCGAACGAAAAAGATAAGAAAGCGCCTACTAATAACTGCAATTCTGGTTGTTAATACTGCTTTGATATATTATTGGTTGTTTGTTAATTTAAATGCTAATCTAAGTGTTTCTTTTTTAAATATCGGTCAGGGAGATGCAATATTGATCCAGACTCCCGGCGAACAAAACATATTAATAGATTCTGGGGATGGTGTAAAAATAATCGAAGAGTTGAGTACTAAGTTGGATTGGTTTGATAGGCAAATCGATCTTTTTATTTTGACTCACCCGCATAACGATCATATTGGTGGAGCTATTGAAGTTATTAAGCGCTATAAGGTTAAAGAGATAATGTATACTAATGTTTCGTATGACTCGCCATTGTATCTAGCTCTGCTTAGCATAATAAAGGAAAAAAATATAAAAACTTTGGTTATTGACGCACCGATAAATATTAACTTTGGTAATAATTGTGCTTTGAGTATTATTTATCCTTTTGAGGATATTAGTGCGAAAGAATTTGAAAATATTAACAATAGCTCGGTTGTTTCTAGGCTTGATTGTGAGAATAAAAAGTTTTTGCTTGCGGGTGATGTTGAGTTAGAAATTGAGGAGATATTAGTCGAAGCAGAAATGGATCTAAAAGCGGATGTTTACAAAGCTAGCCATCATGGATCGGATACTTCTAATGGTCAAGCTTTTTTAGATTTAGTCCAGCCGGAAATTACTATTATTCAAGTTGGTGCAGATAATACTTTTGGTCACCCGAGCTTACGAACTTTAAACCGTTTAGAGCGAATCGGTTCGAAGGTATATCGAAATGATCTAGATGGGACGATTGAGCTATATATTAACAATGGGGAATTATTGTATAGATAGTAAATTTGTACAATGAGTATATAAATGTTAAGTTTAAATAAGATTAGGTATAAATGATAATTTATATTATTAATATTCTTATAATTATATGTACAATCAAGATGAAAAATTTAATGAAAAAGGATCAACTAATTGGTTAAGAATTTTGCATATAGTTTCTTTGATTTTATTTAGTGTTTTTCTTGTGGCAGGAATTGCTTATTTGTCTCTTGGGATTAAAACAAGGATTATTCAAGAAAAGAAAGTGGCAGTTACGGAGGGTTCAAGTTTTGCTGACAATGAAGAGGAATCAGATAATGAATATATTGACTTGGAAGAAAATAGCGATAGTATTGCTGGTGATGAAGAAGTTCTTACGATGATTTATCCGCAAGAAAATGATAATCCACAAATCAAAGAGTCAAGATATGTTATTACTGGGGTTGCAGCTGATGGTGTTGATGCAATTAGAGTTGAATACCAGCATGCAAAATCTGGTTTGAGTGACGATTACTATCTTACAAATTTTAATAAAGGAGATGAGACTTGGGAGTATGTGGCAGATGTTAAATATAGAAATTTAAATTTTGGAGAGAATAGTTATAGAATTACCGCCTATGCTGATAATGTAGTATTGGGTACCAAGGAGTTTATTATTTATTTTGATGCTAAGGAGCATGTTTTATCGCAAGAGGTTTCGGTTAAGTGGTCAGAAGATTTAACATTGATAGATTCTGATGAAAAACCCGGTGTTAGTAATTATTTAGTCGGTGAGGTTAGTTCTGGCGAGTATAATGGTCTTCGTCTTCTTTTGAACGCAACTGCTGGAATGGGTGGTTATGAATTTGATTATTATGTAGTTAAAGATGGAATAAAAATATTTTTTAAGGATAGTAATATCGTAATTTCTGATTTAGCTAATTTACCAGAAGAATTGGTTGTGCCTAACACTAGCTATGTTCTAGAGAAGGGTTACTCTCCAACTAGATTATTTTCCGATTTCCAGATCGTTAAAACACTCTTTAATCATGAAAGTCTCGGTAATTTTTATTTGGCTTATCCTATTGATATATATGAAGAGTTAGAAGCAAGGAAGGGCCAGCCTGCTGGTGTTAAGGTTAGAGGGTCTGCTACTTATAATTGTGTAATTGTTGAGTTAAAAGATCATACGGTACAAGTATATAATCTTCCGGTTAATTTTGTTGATGATAAAAGAATACCAAATATTACTTTTATAGATGGAGAGACAAATACTGCTGTTTATTCTTATACAAAGATTGTTGGCTGTGGTTCTTATTGTGAGCCACTTGCAGTTGTAAGTGAAGAAAATCTACAGCCTGAGACGAATTTGAAAATTGCAGGTAAGACTAGTACCGGTGAAATAATTTATGAATATATTAATACTGATAATAGCGCATTGCTAGACTTATATAACGATGAATTTACTTTGGCATACTACAATAATGGTAAGTTAAGTAATAATAAATATACTTATGAGGAGTTTATTGGTATGCACCCATTGTTGTATTGGAAAGATGTTTTTGGTAGGTGGATTGAGTTTAAGCATTATGAATTTGGTGCAATGGCGGAAATGTGTAAGCCAGTTTAAAAGAATATTGGGTCGACCGTTTGTCAGAATCTCCTTATTATTTAATAACATTTATTAACCAAGATTTGTTTAATGAGGTTACGCAAATTGAGTCATTATGAATATCTTTTATATTATCTTATTGTTTATTTTTGCCATACCGACAAGCAGTATTGTTTTGCCCCAAGATTTTAAAGAAGTAATGGACAATACTGTTATTCATGATACAGGCACCACTACAAGCGAAGATGTGGCCGTTATTAAGTCAGATTCCGATATAAAAGGATCTCACTTTAATTTGGTAGAAAATCTTAATGCAGCCGAAATTTTAAATAGTCCAGAATACGACGATGTGACAAGTTATTTCTTTGCCTATTACACTGAAGGGAAAAGCGACACTTTAATGAAAGCCGCATTACTTGAATCTGAATTGAATGTTGTGCCGGAACCAGAGCCTTTAAAGTTTTTATTTTTTGGCGATATAATGCTCGATCGCTATGTTAAAACGATTATTGAAAGAAATCGCGTTGACTATATTTTTAGTGACTTGAAGGCGGTAAATTTTTTTGATAATCGTGATTTGATTAGCGCAAATTTAGAAGGGGCGGTAACAAATGGAGGTGAGCATTACAAGCCAATACATTCTAATGACTTTGCTTTTTCACCGGAAGTAATTGATAGCATTAAGGACTATGGTTTTAATTTTTTTAGCATTTCGAATAATCATTTAAGTGATCAGGGTGATATTGGAATAAAAGAGACAGAGACCAATTTGAGTGCTTTGGGAATTAATTACTCTGGATGTAGGGACGGGCTAGTTGATGAATGTAGTGTAAGGATAGTTGAAATTAATGGCAAGAAAATCGGTATGTTGGGGTTGAGTATGGTTTATTCAAAATTAGACTTAGATAAGCTAAGCGATACGGTGAATAATTTAGCGAAAGAAACAGATTTAATATTTGCAAATGTTCATTGGGGTATTGAGTATGTGCATCAGTTTAATCAACAACAACAAATATTTGCACATAAATTGATTGACTTGGGCGTAGATATTATAGTCGGACATCATCCGCATGTTGTGCAAGGTATGGAAATGTACAAAAATAAGCCAATATTTTATTCTTTGGGAAATTTTGTTTTTGACCAATATTTTTCGCAGGCCACTCAAACCGGTTTGGCGTTAGGTATGGAATTGAAAGATGATAATTTAAGTATTCTATTTCACCCTTTTAAGTCAAACATTACCAAGCCTATCCTTTTAACTGACGACGATAAAAGTAATTTTCTTGCTCAATATATTCAGTGGTCTACATTAAACCCCGAGCAAATTGATCAAGTTAAAGATGGGGGAATTAAATTGTAAAAATAATAAACTATAAACAATTAAAATATCGGCTTTTTTTATTATTGCATACTTTATTACAAATATATTTAAGTTGTGTAAGAATAACACTAACTAGGGGGATAATATTAAATTTTTTTTTGCTAATATTACATAAAATTTGAAAGAAATTGAAAGTAATTGGTTAAAACTCTTGACAAACTCATTTTGTATGATAAGATAGTGTTAGATTAACAATAACTAACGAATTATAAAATTATAAATTTAGAATCCGTGTTATTGTACAATCAAGAGAATTAAATAAATATAATGAAAAATACAACAAAACAATTTAAACATACAATAGTAGCAATAGATGTCGCTATAGTTACAATAGAAGGTAACGAACTTCAAGTCGCGTTAATACAGCTTAAAAATGAGCCATTTAAAAACTATTGGGCATTGCCGGGTGGAATGGTTGGGTCAGAAGAGTCCATCAAAGATGCAGTTTCAAGACATATAAAAATGAAGGCCGGCATAAGCAAGATCCACTTAGAACAACTTTATACTTTTGGTGAGGTGGATCGTGACCCTAGAGGGCGTATTGTCTCGGTTGGGTATTTGGCTCTTTCGCCAGTGGAGAAGTTGAAATTAAAAGCTAGCGAGGAATATTCAAACATTAAATTGTTTAAAGTTAATGCAATACCATCAAAAATAGCCTACGACCATAAAGAGATAATTAAAGTAGCTATTACAAGATTAAGGTCAAAGGTGGTTTATACGAACATAGTACGATATTTGATGCCAGATGAATTCACATTAACCGATTTGCAAAGAATTTATGAGGTAATATTGGGGAGGGAGTTTGATAAGCGGAATTTTAGGAAAAAGATGATGGTAATAAAAATGATCACAGATACTAAAAGAAAAACCAGTGGAGGAGCGCATCGACCAGCAAGCCTGTATAGGTTTTCTGGAAAAGGAGATTATAAAATAGATTTTATATGAAGTTTGAAAATTAGAACTACTTTAGCGCATATTCTATTATAAGATGATACAAAATATGCGCCAGAGTAATATATAAAAAATTTTATATTTAGTTATTGTAAAAAATACACTATAATTGAAATATTTAAACTAAATTTAATGGTAAGCAATTAATTATTCTTGGTAGTTAGTAGTTAGTTGTTTACTGCTAAATGAGTAGCATGTTCTTTGAATTATACAAAAACAGCAAATTCGTAAAGGAGTTTACCATGAATATCCGAGTGAACGGAAAAGAATATTTGATCGAGCAAGTTGCCAGTTTCGATGTAGATCCACAAAATGGGTTTACTCCTCTTTGCCCGGAAGAATTGCCAGTGCCGGAAGGTGACAAAATCGTACCGGAGCTTAACGCACAAGCAAAGTTCGCTGGCGTACGAGTAGCCAGTCGAGATGCACATTCCACTAATGCAGAATGGGTAGCGACAACCGAGAGACCACAGTTTACGCCAATCGTTGGAAAGCCAAATCTTGACTTGCATTGGAACTTGCACTGTAAATTTGGAACATTCGGTTTTGAGTTTATTTCCGGTCTACCTTCGGCACTAGAGTATAACTTTGTTGCAACCAAAGGTATGGAAGTAGATTCTCATCCTTATGGCGGTTGTTACCAAGACTTATGCAAGAGCATCTCGACTGGAGTGATCGAGTTTCTAAAAGCAAAAGGTGTTCAAGTTGTGATTGTCGGTGGTCTTGCTACTGACTATTGTCTTCTTGAGACGGTGCTTGAACTGATTGCGGCTGGGTTTGTGGTTGTGGTTAACCTTGGTGCTTGTCGTGGGGTTGCACCAGAATCGACTAAAAAAGCAGTCGAAAAGATGCGTCAAGTAGGGGTACTATTCATCGAAAGTGCCCAGGAGCTTGCCAGCGCAGTCTAAATTGTTCTTTTAAACTATGGCGGAAATATATGTATCAATCATTAATATATTTCCGCCCCTTTCTAGAGTATCTGATTACTATCGGATTCTCTAAGAAGGAAGTATTAGCCTTAGATATGTTCTTTACAACAAAGGGTTCAATCCCGGAATAGGAGACAAAAAATGAATATCCAGGAGCTTCAAATTGTTCACGATAAAGTTGTTCAAGCTGAATTTCCAGAAGATATTTTTGGTAGCAATAGCTCACATTTTAAAGTTAACTTTCGGCATATGGCAAAAATTGTTCATCCAGATTTATATAGTGGTGCGAAAGATAGTGTTAAAGCTATGGCGCACATTACATCCTCTAAATTGAACGATCTATATGAGCGAGCTAAGAAAGTAGATGTTGATGGTACTTATGGATTGCGTAAATCACAAGTTGAGGAAGAAAAAGAAGAATTTAATTTTGTGGTTACAATCAAAAAGCAAATGTATCATTTAAAAGAGGTTTTATTGGAAGATGACTTTTTCACTATTTATGGTGGATACTATCTTAAGGAAGATGGTGAGAGACAAGAGATCATTGTTAAAATAGCGAATACTGAAAGTGAAAACGACTTTATTGAAAATGACTTACGTATCTCAAAGATTCTGCAAGAACCTGACGATGAATATGATTTTGGAAAACATTTGCCTGTTCTACTTGGTCGATTTAAGACTTCTGATAATCAATTAGCTTCGATCTGGCAGAAAATTGATGGGTATGATTTGTTTGAAGTTCGTGAGAAATATCCTAAAGGAGTGCCTCAAGAGCATGTAGTTTGGATGTTAAATAGAATCTTGACGGTACTTGGATTCGCGCATGAGAAAGGAATTGTTCATGGCAATATCGATCCATCTCGAATATTCATTCGACCTCGTGATCATAATGGTTGGCTTTGCGATTGGAGTTGTGCTGTTAATCTACCAAAGAAAACAGGCGAACAATTCAAGGTTTGGAATAAAGATTACAGTGCTCCAGAAGTAAAAGATAAGGCATCACCTCTACCTAGTGCAGATATGTATTCGCTTGGAAAGACGATGATGTATTTGCTGGGTGGTGATGTTTTGACTAATGAAATGCCTAGTTGCGTTGACATTCGATTGCAACGGCTTATTCGGTATTTTGTTCTAGGTTCCCCTTATGGGCGAGCTTCTGACGCTTGGCAAACTCGCCACCATTTAAGGGAAATAAGGCGTGAAGTTTTTGGACCTGATCGCTTTCGAGAATTTCGTATGTGATCGGCAAAAAGAATCAAACCAACCAACAAACCAACAAATCAAACAACAACTAATGAAGGAGAATGACCATGGGCGGACCCAATTCTTATGACATTAATGAAGGAAGACGATCACGAAGGAGTAACCAAGGAGCTTTCAATTTTGAGCAGCAATCTAGATCAAGTATTGAGAGTGGAGCACAAAGGCGTGAAGTACATCCAGAGCTTAATCCAAAAGGTAAAGTTAGGGTGTGCGAACAAGAAACACCCATTGTGACTGCTATGGATTTTACTCAGTCTCGTGGGCGCGATGCTGAAATTGTGTATAATCGGATCCCAGAGTTCTTTAATGTCTGTCAGATGAGAGGATATGTAAGGAATTTTGCCGTCAGTTTTTGCGGTTTTGGCGATGCGACAGCCGGTGACCGTGCACCACTTCAGGTGGGACAATTTGAAACCGATAATAAGCTTGATGTAGAGTTAGCAAAGATGTGGATCGAGCAAGGGGGTGGAGGTACTGGAGAAGAATCAGCCGAGTTGGTTGCATATTATTATGCTTATCGGACTGAACTTCGAGGACTTCGCCCAGGCAAGAAAGGTTATTTCTTTTTCATTACCGATGAAGGTTTTTATCCAAAGGTTTCGGCCAGTCAAGTTAAAGATCTTTTGGGAGTGGATATGCCAGCAGATATTGATTTTGAGCAAGTTTTCAAGGATCTTCAAAAAAAGTTCAATGTTTATCTTATTTTTCCAAGAAAGACATGGGAAGAGCGTAAGGATGACATTGATGCAGAAATCCGTAAGCGTGTTACAGAGGCTGGTGGACAATATAATAATGTCGACATTCGAGCATCACTTTTATGGAACGACAGAAATGACCTTGACTTGCATGTGGTTACGCCACATAACGAGCGAATTTATTATGGTCATAAACGATCGCGCTGTGGGGGTTGTCTTGATGTTGATAGAAACGTTCGCGGTGAGACGACGAAGCCCGTTGAGAATATTAGATGGAAAAATGGAAAAGCACTAAAAGGTAAATATCAAGTGATTGTGCAAAATTATGCGTTTCATGAAGCGTCGCGCACACCAATTGATTTTCGGGTTGAGCTTGAGGTAAATGGTAGAGTTCAAAGCTTCAAAGGAGTTGCTTCGCCAAATGGTGAGACAGGTTACAGCAGTGATATTTTGGTTGCTGAGTTTGATTATGATCCAAACCAAAGAGTCTATAACCCAGATAAATACGCAGCCTACAAGGATGGTGTGGTTATTGGAAAATGGGCGAAAGTTATTCCTCCGCAAAATATTCTGAAGATCGATGATCCTCAGTCTATCATCGAGGTTATGATGGGTGTGCTTGCACTGGCAAGCGACGATGTCGATTTGGATGATGTTCGAGTTGATATGGCTGGACTTGGGTTAAGCGCACTTCAGCAAAAGGGAGCATTGAAGGCCTTGGAAGGTTTGGCTGAGTCTCGGGCGGTTGCAAAGGCTGTGACTGCTGGAAATTTGCCAACAAAAAAAATACAGCGCAAGCCAAGTGGGGTTGTTAAATTGTAAGGATTCATTAACGGGGGCTTGGCTTTTAGCAAAAAGTCGAGTCCCCAAACAAAAAAAACAAAAAAAGTAGAATAAAATGCTGATTGTAACCTTACCCGCAGCTCATCAAGAAGAATTGATGCTTGATATCATTAGTCATCCTTTGGTTGACGCAGTGAGGTATAATATTGGCACTTGTTCTGCTTTTTCACCAAAGTTAACATTAAAAAAAATTCTTTGGTTAACACAAAGATACAATAAAAAGCTTTGGATTGATTTGAAAGGTAGGCAATTGCGGATCGCTAAATGGGCCGTTCCACAATACGGAAGAATATTTTTAAATCATAAAATTAAATTAACTTGTCCGGCTAAAATATTTTTTCGGGGGGGTGATTGGTCTTTTGTTAAAGTAGTTCGGAGAAACGAGATCTTTGTTGATCCACTACCAAGACACGCTTTAGGTGAAGGCCAAGCAATTAATATTGCTGGAGACGATCTGGAAATTGAAGGGAATTTAACCGAGGATGATAGAGAATATTTGCAAGAAGCTCGCGCGCTTGGAATAAACAATTTTATGCTAAGTTTCGTGGAGCGCGAAGAAGATTTATTGGATGTTTGGACAATTCACCCAGAAGCTCAGTTGGTGGCCAAAATTGAATCTCAAAAGGGGATGATATTCGTCGAAAACGATTATCGTAAATATACCGGACGAGTCAATTTAATGGCAGCTCGCGACGACCTATATATTAATATTGGTCCAAAAGAAATCCTCGGTGCTTTAAAGAAAATTGTTGAGAGTGATGCAGATGCTATTGTTGCCTCGAGAATTCTTTGTTCACTAGAGCAGGATTGGGTTGTGTCTTTGGCAGATCTAGCCGATGTTATGTTAATGAAGCAGTTTGGATATCGGCAATTTATGTTTTCTGATGGTCTTAGTCAAAGGAAGTTCAAAGAGTCTATTGCTGTGTGGGGTGAGATCGAAAGGAGATAACAATGAAAAACGCACATATTGTCATTGGCTTAGGTTATGGCGATGAAGGTAAGGGGACAATTACGGAGTATCTTACACGAAGAGAAAAAGCTGGATTGGTGGTGAGGTTTAACGGTGGATCACAAGCTGCACACCATGTAGTTACTGATGAGACCACACATTGCTTTGCTCAATTTGGTTCTGGAACTTTTATTTCAGGTGTTCAGACCTACTTGTCAGAATATATGTTAGTTGACCCACGAACTCTACATGGTGAAGCATTAGTTCTAGCTGAAAAAGGCGTGAGTGATGCTTTAGCTCGACTGAGTATTAACTCGAAGTGTTTGGTTATTACGCCATTTCATAAAACAATGAATAGAGTGCGTGAGTTTATGCGAGGTGAGTCAAAACATGGAAGTTGTGGGATGGGAGTTGGAGAAACGGTACGCGATGGCGAGATTTTAGGCCAAAATGCTTTAATGATGGGTGACTTAAGAGATGCCTATATTATTCGAAAAAAGTTGGACGAACTTAGAAAAATCAAAGTTAAAGAAGCTAAAGAGTTTTTGGAGGACAATGAAGATAATCAAACTTTGCAAGCATTAGTCCAAGAATTAAGCCAACCTGGTTTAGTAACCTTGTTAGTAGAGGAATATTATCTTTTCGTAAAGGAAAATGCCTTAAACATTGTTGATAAACACGAATTTGAAAGACATGAACGAGTAGTATTTGAAGGAGCACAGGGTGTTTTGCTCGATAGTGAACATGGTTTTTGGCCATATATCACAAAGACTAAAGCAACTTTTAGGAATGCTTGTCAGCTTATTGAAAAAAATCGTGATACTAAGACAAAGAAAATCGGTGTAATCCGTGCCTATCATACTCGTCATGGAGCAGGACCACTTATTACTGAAGATTCTTTCTTGGCAGATGTAGTTCCAGAGATGCACAATGGGAAAAATGTTTGGCAAGATAGCTTTAGGGTTGGCTGGTTTGACTTGGTGGCTACTCGGTATTCGTTAAAAAATGTGGAAGATATTGATGAAGTTGCCTTAACAAACCTTGATCGTCTTAATGGAATTGGTAATGTAAAAGTTTGTGTTGCATATAGTTATGAAGGAGACAAAACAGTCGCTTTGGACAAATATTTTGTGTATAGAATTCAAGATGATAAAGTGATTATCGAGGATATAAAAGTTCTGCCCATGCCAAACTTGGCTCATCAGAGTCAACTAGCTTGTCTCCTGTTAGAATGCAGGCCAATGTTCGTTTCATTTGGAAGTATAGAAGGTGATCTTAAAGACCCTCTAACTTACAAAGAATATGTGCAATGGCTTCAAAAAGAGTTGAAAATCAAAATCTCAATTTTATCGATGGGTCAAAAATACCAAGATAAAGCTGAAGTGGTTCTTTAAATTTGACAATTAGAGAATATCTTACTAAAATACACAAGATATTCTCTAACTTTATTTAATATGTTGTAGGTAATTGTTAGTTATTTTAATTAATAGTTATTTGCTACTTATTAAAAAGATATGTAGCTTGATCTTTTCAATTTAATCACAAAAATGGAGAAAAGCATGGACACTAAATCGATTTTTTTAAATGGTCTTAAGATTGCGATGTGTCAGATGAAAATTGTTCCAGGGCGTCCTGATAGTAATGGACTGTACATAATTGATGAAATAAAAAAGGCAGCAGTCAATGGGGTTGATGTAATTATTTTTCCAGAAATGGCTGTACCAGGTTATTTTATTGGCGACAAGTGGGAAGATGTAGCGTTTATTCACGATTGCGAATACTACAACAAGGCAATTGTGCGAGCAACAAGTAGTAGTATTACTGCCATTTGGGGTTCTGTGTATGTTCCTAGAAATGAGCTTGGTCAACCAGAGACTGGCGAAGATGGACGCTTGCAAAGATGGAATGCAGGTTTTATTGCTCAGGGTGGCCAATTATTAAGTAACGGTATCTTGCCAGTTGCAGTAAAGGCGTTAATGCCTGAATATCGTTTTTTTGATGATGATCGTCATTTTTATTCGGCGAGAAAAATTGCTGACGAGCATGGCGTATTATTGAGTCAGTTATTAAAACCTTTTCCTGTGCTAATAAAGGATCAGTATATTTTTCTTGGAGTTATGCTTTGTGAGGATATGTGGCACATCGATTACCTTCATAATCCAGGTCGGTATTTAGTGGGCAATGGCGCAGCTATATTAATTAACCTTTCTTGGTCGCCGTGGGGATGGCAGAAAAATCGAAAGCGACATCAAGTTGTGCGTGATTTGCTTGCTATTTGTAAGGTGCCTATGATCTATGTGAGTGGTGTTGGCGTGCAGAACAACGGTAGGAATATTATTACTTGCGACGGAAGCTCATGTGCTTACAATCAAGACGGAAAAATTATCTTTGAAGCTTTGCCGTATGGCTCTGGGACAAGTGTGATGGATATTGTAAGCGAATTTAGTGCAGTCGAGAATGTTACGACACTAGACAATGCTTTGCATTTTAGACAAAGCGCAAAAGCACGGCTTGAACGGTTAGTGGTCACTAGCACGAGTTCAATAGAAGACACTGTGCAATTGTATGCCGCACTTTGGAATGCGATTAAATATATGTACGATAACTTACCACCTCGTATGAGAAAAGTGGTAGTCGGACTTTCGGGTGGTATTGATTCGGCAGTTGTACTGGCTTTAATGACACAAGTATTCGGTAGGGAAAATTGTATCGCCGTAAATATGCCATCGGGTTATAATAGTCAACTTACAAAAGACATTGCGCGTAAAATCGCTGATTCTTTAGGGGTTGAATATTTAATCCGTCCGATTGATGAGGTTGTTGACATGGTTGCTAAGATAAGTGAGATAGAACCAGATACAATAGAATATGAAAATATTCAATCGGTTGTTCGGATGCAATTTCTTAAAGCCATTGCGGCTAAAAGAGGGGCTGTTTTTCCCAATAATGGCAATAAAGTCGAAGCGGCCTTTGGCTATTTTACGCTTTATGGTGATTCTGCTGGATTTATGGCACCAATTGGCGACCTAGTCAAAGGGGAGGTTCGCCAAGTGGCAGACTTTCTAAATAAAGTAATTTTCGACTGTGAGGTTATTCCGAAAGTTTGCATAGATATGCCCCCAACAGCCGAGTTGGCTAGAGAACAAATTGACCCGTTTTGTTACGGAACACTTACTAAAAGAGGCTATCACGATGAAATGGTGCGAGCTTTTGTAGAGTTTCGCAAAAATCCAGAGTGGTTTCTTAAATGTTATGTTCAAGGAGTACTTGAATCCGAACTTAAACTTGAAGCTGGCACGTTGCAAAGGCTATTTCCAAACGGAATGATCGATTTTATCGCTGATCTTGAAAAACACTGGGAAGCTTTCCATAATAGCTTTCATAAACGAAATCAGATGCCTCCAATTCCGGTTGTGTCTAAACGAGCCTTTGGGTTCGATTTAAGAGAATCTATGCTGGGGGTGCATTTCACTACTAAATATAGGGACATGCGAGTTTCATACCATACTCCTCGCGACACATCTGTAAAAGAACAGAATAGCGTAGTGATTTATGGCTTGAGTGCTAATCCACCTGGGCTTCATCATACCAAGATTATCAAAGGGCTTTTGAAGTATACACAAAAAGTGGTAGTTATCCCTTGTGGTGGGCGTCCAGATAAAGTGTCTGTCAATGAAATTGAAAATAGTCACAGAAAAAAAATGGTGAATATGGCTTTTGGGGGTATTCCAGGAGTCAGCCTCGATTTCTCTGACCTTGAAGGAGAATCGTTTACGCCGACAATTGACTTGGGCGTGCGCTATCAAGCACAATATCCAGATGCAAATATCTTCTACGCCATTGGTCCAGATATTATTCGAGGTGGGGCCGTTGGTCAGTCTGAAATTCATCGTGCATGGAAAGAAGGTAAGAAAGTTTGGAATGACTTACATTTTATAGTTGTTGTTTTTTCCTGTGATGAACTTTTAAAAGAAGATCTTCCACCAAAAGCAGAGGTATTAAAGATAGAATATTTGACTGGCCGAAGTTCGATTATTCGTCAAAGAGTGGCTGAGCGGAAAAGTTGGTATCATCTAGTATGTCACGAGGTAGGTCAATACATCCGAGAGAACAATCTTTATCAAAAAGAATAAACATTCTTGTGAGTTAAAATAAAATTTTGGCGGAGTGAATTTTCCTCCGCCCTTTTCTAGAGAATTTAAAGCAATTTGAATTTTCTAAGAAAGAAATGGTAACTACTCACTATATCTGCATCACTTTTTCGCTTAGGATGGAATATTGGGTAATTTTTTACGCACAATTTAACAAAAATTTTAAACTCGCTTCACTCAAACATAAAATTTTTTAAGTTAAATTCTGCGAAAAATTACTACATATTCCATATGCGCTCAAAAATAATGCAGATATAGTGAGTAGTTACTAGAAATGTTCTTTACAATATATAACTCTGTTTGCATAAATTTGCAAAACAACCAACCAATTGAACATGGGAGAATGCTATGAAAGCTTTTGAGCCAAAAGATATCTTTGCACCAGCTTCGGATCTGCCAATCGTCACAGGTTTTCTTGACATGGATTTTTATAAATTTACCATGGGGCAGTTTATTTTTATGGACCCTAAATTGCGAGATGTCGAAGTGACCTTTGGATTAACAATTCGCACTAAAGATGTGAGGCTTGCTAAGATTATCGATATTAATGAGTTGAAAGAGCATCTTGATAGCGCACGTAAATTGAGTATGAAGCCAGCTGAATTAGCTTTTCTTCGTGGGATTCCTATGACAACAAGACGGACTATGTTTTTCGAAGAATATATTACGTTTTTGTCTGGTCTTAATTTGCCTGACTATAATCTTGAATATGAAGGGGACGACATATATTTGTCGTTTTCTGGACCGTAGAGCAAAGTGACTTATTGGGAAATTATTGCAATGGAAATTATCTCCGAGCTTTATTATTGGAGTTTAGTAAAGCGTGCAATGAGGCAAGGCGAAATGAGCCAAGGTGACTTTACTGCAATGTATTTCGTTATGCAGTCAAGAGCTTATGAGTTTATTCGTGCGTTTAAAGATGCACCTAGCGTGACCTTTGTTGAGTTTGCAACTCGTAGGCGCAATTCTTTTCGGTGGCAGAGATTCATTAACGATCTCTTACAAAAGCATTTGCCACAGCAGTTTCTCGGAGCATCGAATGTTTTAATCGCTATGAAGAATGGAAGCGCCAACCCAATTGGTACAAATGCCCATGAACTGCGAATGGTTTATGCTAATATTACGCCTAACGACAACGATGATGAAATCCGTGAGTCGCAATATCAGGTTGATCGTGATTGGATGAAGATGTACCCAGAGCTTGGAATTTTGTTACCAGATACCTTTGGTTCAACCCAGTATTTTGCTGGTGCAGAAAGGGATATTGCACAAAATTGCACAGGATCACGCTTTGACTCAAAAGAGCCAGTGGAAGCCGGTAAAGAATTTGCCAATTGGCTTGAAGGTCACGGTGTAGATCCAAAAGAGAAGTTAGCTTTGCCATCAGACGGGCTTACTGCTGAAACCGCTATTCATGCTTGCACTTCACTTTCTTCCAAGTTTAAAAAGGCTAGTGCCTGTATTGGTACTAACCTTGGGAACAATTGTAGTAATGTATGGCCGTTAGTAGATGACCCTGGCTTTAAACCATTCTCTATGGTGATCAAAGCTACAGAAGCTAATGGTCGTTCTGCAGTAAAGCTATCCGATAACCCAAATAAAGCTATGGGTAGTCCAGAAAGAGTTGAACGGTTTAAAAAAATTTTTGGTGTAAGGAATATTCGCGAACAAGAAGTGCTTGTCTAAAAATAAACTTAATGGTGGGAGATAATAACTTCCGCCATAATTAATTTTCCCACTAACAATAAGGAAAACGACAATGAAAAGTCAACAAAAAGAATGATTACTTTATTTTATTGATGGCCACCACAGCGAGACTAAAAATGCCATCAAAGTAATTATTCAACCATCCGAAATTGTAGTAAGAATTGCTTTTTTAAAAGGCCAAGACTTTCCTTCTCGTAGGTCAAAGTTGGCTCAATCGATCGAGCGTGGCGAACATTAAAAAATTATTGAATAACAAAATTCAAACCCCACTGGTAAAGCGGTGGGTTTTTTTATAAAAAAAATGAGTTTCATTGTTGTGGACAACTAACTCCGAAGTTAATTATTTATTTGTGATATAATTAATTTATATTTTTAATTCAGAAGATTATTTTTATGAATGTTGCTATTAATGGTTTTGGTAGGATTGGACGAGCTACCTTTAAACTATTGCTTGAAAAAAAGAATATCAATATTGTTGCAATTAATGATTTAAACCCAATAGAAACGCTTGCTTATTTATTGCGGTACGATAGTGTTTACGGTATTTATAATAAAAGTATTCGCTTTAATGGCTCTAGTATTATTGTCGATGGTAAACATATTAAGGTAATAGCGAAAAGAGAACCAGCTGAATTGCCATGGGCTGACTTAAAAGTTGATGTTGTAATAGAGTCAACTGGAATTTTTAGAACTCATGCACTTGCCATGAAACATATTCAGGCTGGAGCAAAGAAAGTAGTTATTACGGCACCTCCAAAAGTGTGCGACTGTGGAGTAAAAAATTGTGTTGTTAAAATTATTGTACCCGGCGTTAATGAAAAGAATATCAAAAAAAGCGATCAAATAATTTCTATGGCTTCGTGTACTACTAATTGCTTAGCTCCTATCACTTCGGTTATAGAAAAATCTTTCGGAATCAGAAAGGCTATTATGACGACTATCCATTCCTATACGGCTGATCAGAATTTAGTAGATGGAGCTAATAAAGACTTGCGACGTGGCCGAGCAGCAGCACTAAATATGGTGCCAACAACAACCGGAGCTGCTATTGCTACTTGCGAAGTTATCCCAGAATTGGCTGGTAAGTTTGATGGATTAGCGATTCGAGTGCCAACTCCCACAGTGTCAATTTGTGATGTTGTATATCTATTAAAAAATAAAACAACCAAGGATAATGTTAATAGTGTTTTAGAAAAATCTTCAAAAAATATCTCTTTAAGAGGTATTTTAAAAGTTACAAAAGACCCCTTAGTCTCTTGTGATTATGCTGGTAACGATGCAAGCGCGACTGTCGATTTAAGTTTAACCAATGTAGTTGATGGAGATTTAGTGAAAATTATAGCTTGGTATGATAACGAATGGGGTTATTCTGCGAGATTAGCTGGTACTTGTGAATTTATTAAAAAGAAAAAATTATTATAATTATATAGCAAATTGCATCAAATATTTTTTATAATATTATGTTATTTGTTATTCATATCTATGCCAAAAGTAACAAAAACTACTACAAAAGAAAAAATACCACAAGAATTCAATGATCAAGATTACGATGTATTACTCGATGATGAGTCTTGGGGTAATAGTGCTGTTACAATAATTGCAACAATTATACTTACGATGGCAACTATAAGTGGTATCGGCTATTGGGCTCATTTGGGGGTAATCGATAAACAAGCTGAGCAATTAGAAAATAATTTTTTGCAATTAGAAAAGCGATTGACAGCAGAGATTCGAATCGATAACTCTGGTTCTCTTCAGTTGTCAAATTTAGAGCAGGAGCTTGCAACAGTAGAAGGGCAATTACAAGTGGCTAATGCATCTCTGGCCATAGTTAATGAAGAAAATACTAAATTAACAGCAGACCTAGAAGCAAAAATGGCTGAGCTTGAATTACAAAAGAGTAGTTTTGAGGAGCAAATGAAGGTGCTTAATGAGAAAATAACGAATGTAGAAGCTCAAACTTCTAATTTAAATTCAAGGATAGAAGTAACAAACTAACTACTTATTTAGTAGCATCAAAATTATTATTTGTATCTAGGTGTTTGTTTTATGATACGATCAAGTAGGCCAATTAATATTAATATTTCTACCTTCACGATTTTAAAGATATTGATCGTGGGGGTTTTGATATATTTCTTATATTTAATTAAGGATATTTTGGCTATTTTATTTGTGTCTTTAATTATTGCTAGTGCGGTTGATCCTCTAGTTGATTATTTCCAGAAAAGATATATTGGTCGAGGTGTGAGTATAATATTAATCTATCTTATTGCTTTCTTTACTGTTTTTATTGTTGTGACATCGATTGCCCCGCCTATTACAAAAGAAGTTAATAAGTTGCTTGCTAATTCGCCGGAATATATAAGTCGAGTTGTAAGTGAATACCAAGTTGTAAATGACTATATGGCTAAGCATGGCGTGCTAGATAACCTGAAGCAAAGTTTAGGGTCTATGAGCAGTGGTGTTCAAACAGCAGCTAGCGGGGTATTCTCGACTGTAGGAAGTATATTTGGTGGAATATTTTCTTTTACATTAATTTTGGTTATCACTTTTTACATGGTTGTCGAAGAGAATGCTATTAAGAAGTTGATTTGGCAAGTGACTCCGAGGCAATATCAAGACTACATAATGGGTTTAATTAATAGAATGCAGCGCAAAATAGGACTTTGGTTGCGTGGGCAATTTATTTTAAGTTTTTCTATTTTTTTGCTTACTTATATTGGTTTATCTGCTCCTTCTTTTTTGAGTTTTGTGATGCCTGGGTATTTTGCGGCTTTTACAATGGAGTATGCTTTAGTGCTTGCAATTATCGCTGGTATAGCAGAATTCGTGCCATATATGGGGCCTATGATTGCCGCAGTCCCAGCTGTATTCTTGGCCTTTGCTCAGTCTCCGACGTTAGCAGTCATGGTGATTATTTTGTACGCTGTGATTCAATGGGTAGAAAATAATATCCTAGTCCCTAAGATAATGCAAAAGGCTGTTGGATTAAATCCGATCGTGAGTATCTCTGTTTTGATGATTGGGTTTAAAATTGGTGGAGTAGTTGGAGCTATGCTTGCAATTCCCGTCGCAACTGCAACACAAGAAATGATACTCGATATTTTTGAATATAAAGAAAAAGGTTTTATTGGTAATGGCGGTGAATTAATGCAAAGTAAAAAAGGTATTATGAGTCGTTTAAAAAGGCTAAAAGTATAAGATATAATAACGCAAAATGAGGAAAGTTATAAAATATTATAAGCTTATAATTAGCCAATCTCCATCTTCTTGTTTTTCTAGTACAACGCTATAGTCAATATTATAGCCTCCAAGTCCAAAGTATATTTCGGTTGAATATATTTTTTTATTGTCATCTTGTTTTTCAAATTTTAGTGCACTAAAAATATTGGAAAAAGCAAGTATCCCATCATCGTCAAGAAAGTCCATAGTATAGTCTATGGCTTTTTTTAGTTCGGGTGAAAAGTATTGGCTAACACTTTTTTTATCTGTTCTCCTGATAGCTGATGCTGTATTGTGTAGAACTTTTATTGCAGTATTGTTAGTTTGATTATTTGGCTGCAGATCAGTATTTTGCATGCCAAGCCTCTCTCTTTTTTCCTTTATGGTTTCTATGGTTTTTTCGCTTGGTTGGAGTTCTTCTGCTGGTAAGTTAATTGTGTCAGAAATAATTTTATCTAAGTCATTATTTCTAACTCCTAGTCCTAACTTTTGCATAATTTTAAATGCATCAGTTGGCTTGCCGAGGTAATAGCGCTTAGCGTCAGCTGGGTTAATGTACCAAGCTTGTCCGTTTTTTTGAGTTTGAAGAAATATTCTTCCAGCGTTAACTTGACTAAAGTTAGTATCAATATTGTACTTATCTTTATTGTTTGGGCTATAGTTATTATTTACTTCATCGCCATCTATATATCCGTCACCATCAGAGTCAATTTCTTGCGGGTTTGTTTCAATTGCTTGCTCAAGGTCATCAGAAAGTCCGTCACCATCACTATCGAGTCCATCGATTAAGCCAATTGGAATTCTTTCAAGATCATAGTTGGTTATTCCGATACCAAAGTATTTCATTATGTTATAAGCATCAGCTGGTCGACCAAGGTAATATTTTTTTAAATTGCTTGGATGAACAAACCAAGCCTCGCCTTTATTCTCAACCTGCAAAAGAATCCTGCCAGTTAGATGTTCAATTAAAGATTGACTGGCGAGACTAGTATTTGGAAATAATACAAGCAGTGCTATAATAAAAATATATTTATTCATTATATTTATGACTACAAAAAAAATTATATTTTATACACTCATTGTAGCATTTTTGTCGCCAATAGTATATTTTGGTGCACCGATCGTCGCGCAAAAGTATACTTGGTATAATGTTGCACAGGCTGCCTCTCTTTTTCCTTGGCAGGATGGTGGTGTTATAACAGTTGTGTATCCACCATGTGTACTTGACACTCCAGCAAATGCACCAACTACCTGTGCTATCTCTTGCCCATTAGTAACAACGGCTTATGCAAGTGATTGTGTTAAGTATACGCAAATAGATGTAAAGGGGCAAAAAGGAACAATGTTTTTAGCTGTTCCTCTTGGTTTTGTATATAGAGGTGGTGGTACTGTACCTGCTCCTGGTATGCAGTTTATTGCAGCGGGTATTTCAAATATTCTTCCAAAAGTAATTGGCATACCTGGACCTTGACCATCCGTAAATGAATTGCCAAGCTTTGGCGCACCTTCCGTTAAAGAAGCGCGTACGGGGGGATATATCAGGAATTAAAAAGAGTAGTATTTTTGTCTGTAATTTTGGCTATTGATTTAATTGTGAGTAAATGCTATTTTAATTAATAATTTGAAAATGTAGCACCTAAGTCAAAATAATTCATTATCTTGATCTATGTGCTTAATATATTGCCCTTTTATAAAATAGGAGAAAAATCCAGTGAATAACGAAAAAGAAACAGCCTTGTTGGTTTCGCTTGATTCAATAAATTTATGTATTTTACGGGATGTTGTCAGTGGACTTGGTTATGTTGCATCTCGTACTAAAGATATTAAATCTGCCAAATTATTAATAGAAAAGCAGCACTTTAGATTATTTATTCTGGATGTTAGTAGTATTGATCAATTATCAGAATATCTAAGTTTGGTCAATTTTATAAAAGATTGTAAGTTTAATTGCTTAATTATTATTTTGCTGAATCGCTTAAATAGTGAAAAGTATTCATGGATATGCGGAGAAGGTGTTAATGAAATTGTGACAAAACCTATTACTTCGGCTGCTTTCACTGATAAAATTGGTTGTCTAAAGATTGGGCAATCTATCGGGGCAAAAACATCTTTTTTGCTACAATGACGATGTCAAATCATTAGTGAAAGAAAATACTCAAGCTCGATATCCATATCGGGCTTTATTTTTTATTCGGGAATTTCTGGATAAAGTGAGAACAGCGTTTTGGCAGAAGATTGTGTTTATGCAGTCAGCCGTTGCATAGTACTGCACCCATTTTAATAACTGCTCTCTTGTTAGATTGTGTAGGTTTTTTTTGCTTTAAATGGTATATATGATATTATTTTAATAATATGATGAATGAGAATAATTTAGAATTAGATTTGTTGGCTGAGACATCTGAAATTTGCGCAGCTAGTGGTATTAATCCTGCACGATCGCGTGGGCAGAATTTTTTGATAAACAAGAAGGTATATGAAGATATTTTAGTTACGGCAGATTTAACAAATGATAATGTTGTGTTAGAGGTTGGTCCCGGATTGGGTTTTTTAACAAGTGCTTTAGCAAGAAAAGTTAAAAAAGTTATCGCGGTTGAATTGGATGATAAGTTGGCTAGTATTTTGAGGTTTAATTTAGCAAAAAGTGGGATTAAAAATGTAAGCGTTGTGAATGAGAATATACTTAATTTTGATATTACAAGATCTATCTATAGTGAATTGAAGGCTGGTTATGATATTGTTGCAAACTTGCCATATAATATTTCGTCAATTTTTTTGAGGAAATTTTTAAGCATACAAGATAAGCCTAGATCTATGGTTCTAATGTTGCAAAAAGAGGTAGCCGAGCGTATATGTGCTAGTTCTCCGGAAATGAGTATTTTGGCTGTTTCTGTGCAGTATTTTGCTAAGCCAGAGATTATTGGGTATGTTCCAAGGGAAGATTTTTGGCCAGCACCTGTAGTGGATTCTGCGATTGTAAAAATTATTATTGATAATGGTGGAGTGCAAAGAACAGGCGAGGAAGAAAAAGCATTTTTTAGATTGGTAAAAATTGGTTTTGCTCAGAAGCGTAAAATGTTAAGAAATAATTTGGCTAATGGGTTTCATGTTAGTCACGATGAAGCTGGAGAGTGGATAGAAAAAGCTGGGTTAAATTCTAAAGTTAGGGCTCAAGAGTTAAGGCTAGAGGACTGGAGAAAGTTGTTGTTGTCACAATAGTTAGTTGAAAAATAGTATTATTAATAAAAGTGGCTTTAAAGTAGTATCGTTAGTGGAAACATTAGCGATATTTTTATGGAGTCTATTTGCTGTTAATAAGATGCCTTAAATAATGTTTTTTTTATGCTATAATTATGAAGAATGGGTTTATAAATTAAGATTATTTTAATTAATGAATAATAAATTTAAAGAATTATACATTGCGCTCTTATTTATTTTTGTCTCCAGTTTTTTATTTTATGCCTCTGGCTTTATTTCTGTAAAAATTAAAGATTTTTATGCTTTTGCAAGTACGGTTACATGGCCATTTACGACCGCTGGTAACTACACATATGACAACACTAAAATTAATGTTTCTGGAGGTTTTGCTAATTTAATTGCTAAAGACCAAACCGATGACGATAATGATGCGACGGGCGGTTTTGCGGCCGGTAGTCATTCGGATACAGAGTGGGATGCTGGAAGTTCTTGGTTAGAATTAGATGCTGCCGGATTAACAGCTGGTTCTGGTAATTATACTTCGCGTATCATGGATGCTGGAGGGGATGTGACTTGGACAACAATTGACTGGAGAACAGCTTTGCCGAATTATAAGGAATTGCCAAATACTGGTGCAATTGAAACGGCATATTCATCTGGGAATGCGGATATGAGTGGTAATATTTTATTGATGCACATGAATGAGGCGGCAGGTGCTATTATCGATTCCTCTGGGAATGTCAATAATGGTGTTAATAATGGTGCGACTTATGGAGCATCTGGAATGTTTTTTGAAGCGCTTAATTTTGATGGTGTTGATGATAATGTGAGTGTAGCTGATGCAAATAGTTTAGACGTTTCTACTGAATTTACTGCTGAGGCTTGGGTGAAATTTAATTCAGTATTTGATAATACAGCAACTTCAAACATGGGGTTATTGGATAAAGTTGATTATCAGTTATTTTTTGATAAGACTGATGGTAAGCTTAAGTTTAATTTAGATAGTGCAACGAGTACTTGGAGTTTGGTATTAAATGGAACAAACAATAAAGTAACTGACATGGCTGTATATAATAATATATTGTATGCAACCATGGGAAGTTCTGTAGCGGGAGGGAATAATATTTATGCATTTGATGGGGTTAGTTGGACTTTAAGTTATGATGGAGTTGGAACTCCAACTTCTTTTATTACTTTGGCGGTTTATAACGGTAAGTTGTATGCAGGGCAGGGTGGAGTCGCGGGTGCTGCAGATGTTTATGTGTTTGACGGTACTACTTGGTCGCTTAGTTTAGATGGACCAGGTACAAATTTAAGTGATTTAGAAGTATATAATGGTAAACTTTATGCTGCTCATGGGAGCTCTGGAACATATGGTGATGTTTATGAGTTTGATGGCACCTCTTGGTCTATGTCTTATGATGGACCAAGTCTTGGAATTTTTTCTTTGGCTGTATATAATGGTAAGCTTTATGCTGGGCGAGGTAATGGTGCGGCTGGAAATGACGATTTAATGGAGTTTGATGGTACGACATGGAGCGTTGCGTATAACGGGTGGACTTCTTTGAATGTTATGGCATTAAAGGTATTTGATGGTAAACTATATGCTGGCTTGGGGACTGCAAACGGAGTTGGCGATATCTGGGTTTATGATGGCGCTACATGGAGTATCAGTTATGATGGGGCTGGCAAGGCAGTTCTTGCTTTAGAGGTATTTAACAACAAGCTTTATGCTGGGATTTATGGTAATGCCGGTGCCGGAGATGTTCTGCTTTTTAATGGGACTACTTGGGATGTAGCTTATGATGGCGCCCAAGAATCAATTGAGGCGCTTGCTGTTTTTCGTGGAAGGTTGTATGCTGGCCAAGGAAATGGTGTTGGTGATGCAGATGCTTTTCGTTTTGGAAATACAGTTAGTGCTTCTCCTGCTTCTTGGGATACTGACTGGCATCATATTGCAGCGACTTATACTGGACTTAGAATGAATATATATATAGATGGTGTGTGGAATGCGACGACTGTAGATACCAGCTTTTTAATAGCTTCGAGCTCTAATCCATTATTAATAGGTCAAACATATGATACTTCGGCTTTTGATGGTGGAATAAATGAGTTTTTTGGAGGAAGCATTGATGAGTTTGCTATATACAACAGAGCGCTTAGCTATACTGAAATAAAAGATCATTATAAGCGTGGAGCGGTTAGATTAAAATATCAAGTTAGGTCTTGCGATGATGCAGTTTGTGCTGGTGAATCATTTATTGGACCAGATGGAACGGCTGGAACTTTTTATTCAGAATTAGCTAATCCTGCAATCGGTTTACCTTCTTTGGCTCTTACAAATGTCGGCAATAATAGGTATTTTCAATATAAGGCTTTTTTTGAGACAGATAATCCTACTTACTGGCCAGCTTTAAGAAACATTACAATTGGTCCAACCCATTATGATGCCGGTATTCCTACTATAGTTAATACTACCGGGCAAACATATGACACTTTGACTGGATTTGCTGAAACTTTAGGCGGTGCTAATGTTGGAACTATTAATTATCAATTGTCTAATGACGGTGCTAGTTGGTATTTTTGGAATGGTTCGAATTGGGTAATTTAGAGTGGTTCTGGATATCCTACTCAGACGGTAGATGTTGCTACGGTGAATACTAATATTGGTCAGTTTGTAGCAGATGTTGGAACTGGTGATTTTTATATTAAGTCATTCTTGGTATCTAATTTAGGAACAGAGCAGGTAGAAATTGACCAAATTGATGTTGACTATACTGTTCCGGCGATAGTTTGTACTTCTTGGACATATACAGCGTGGGGTGCATGTGGTGGTGGGGTACAAACAAGAACTATAGTAACATCTAGTCCGCTCGGGTGTGCCGGTGGGGTACCTACTTTAAGCCAAGCATGTACTCCTGCACTTTGGCCATTTACTACTGCTGGTAATTATACATATGATATTACAAAAATAGATGTAACTGGTGGAGTTGCAACATTATTAACTAAGGACCAAGTTGATGATGATAATGATGCGACAGGAGGTTTTGGTGCTGGCGTTCATTCTAGTACTCAGTGGGATGGTGTAAATTCTTGGGTAGAGCTTACTGCTGGAGGAATAGCGGGTGGAACGGGTGATTTTACATCAAGAATTCTGGACGCTGGCGGAAGTGTTGCCTGGACAACAATCAATTGGGCAAGATCAGATACGCCAACTTTCACTTATAATAGAGTATATCCAGCTGCTCCTAATGGACCATATCGGGTTCATGCAATGGACATTGATGGAGATGGAGATATTGATTTTGCGACTGCTTCTTATATAGATGATACATTAGCGTGGTATGAAAATGATGGTGCTGGCGGTTTTACTCAGCGTATATTGACCGCTGCTCTAAATGGTGCAAGAGGGCATGATATTGTAGATCTTGATGGTGATGGTGATTATGATATAATCGGTGCTTCACAAATTGACGGAATCGTTAATTGGTATGAAAATGATGGAGCTGAAGTATTTACGGAAAAGTTAGTTGCTAATACCCCCCAACAACCTTTTGATTTGCACGCTATTGATGTTGATGGTGATACTGATATTGACATTGTTGTAGCAGAATACATAGGAGATGTTATAACATGGTATGAAAATGATGGAGCAGAAAATTTTACTGAGCGCACAATAGCAGCGACTGCCAATGGAGCAAATTATGTTTATGCTATGGATGTTGATGGTGATGGTGATATCGATTTTATGAGTTCCTCTAGAAATGACGATTTGTTTGCTTGGTACGAGAATGATGGAGTGCAAAATTTTACTCAACGAGTAATTGATAATTCTGCGAATGAAGCGAGATTTATCTATGGCTCTGATATTGATCAAGATGGTGATGTAGATATTATAGGTGGTTATAATTTTGCCGCACCTAACTTTGCATGGTATGAAAATGATGGTGCAGAAGTCTTTACTCAAAGGTTAATTACAAGCACTATGAACTCAGTTGCTTCAGCGTATCCAGTAGACTTTGATAATGATGGTGACATTGACCTTATTGCCTTAGGTAAAAGTTCGACCGATCTAATGTTAATGCAAAATGATGGGTCAGAAAATTTCACTGAAATTTCGCTTGGCGGTGGTTTGAATAGTGGTAATGATGGTGTGCCAGTTGATATTGACGGTGACGGTGATTTAGATGTTTTAGTTGCTAATTATACGGGGGATGACATTATTTGGTATAATGCAGTTCCTAATATCGAGGTAAAATTACAGGCGAGATCTTGTGATGATGCAATTTGTGCTGGTGAAAACTTTATTGGACCGGACGGGACAGCTGGAACATATTATACAACTACTGGTGAAGCATTAAATGCTGTCAATAATCAGTATTTTCAGTATAAAGCATATTTAATAAGTAATGATAATATAAATACTCCAGAGCTTCAAAGTGTTACAATTGATCCTGCTCATTTTGATGCGGGGAATCCGACAATCATTAATGCCACTGGCCAAGCATATGATACTTTAATTAGTTTCACTGAAGTTTTGGGCGGAGGAAATGTTGGAACAGTTAATTATCAGATTTCTAATGATGGCGTTAGTTGGTATTATTGGAATGGGTCTAATTGGATAGTAGAAACTGGCTCTGGTTATCCTACTCAAACAACTGCGCAAGCAACAGTTAATACTAATTTTGCACAATTCGGGACAGATGTTGGAAATGGAGATTTTTATTTTAAGGCATTTTTGGCTTCAAATCTGGGTATTGAGCAAGTGGAGATTGATGAAATTGATATTGATTATACATCTCCGGTTGCAGCTTGTACTTCTTTTAACTATACAGCTTGGGCAGGTTGCGATGGAACAACAGAAACAAGAACGGTTATTTCGTCAGTACCTGCAGTTTGTACTGGTGGTGTTGCTCAAGTTTTGAGCCAAGCTTGTACATTACCAGCCCCAGCCCCTGCTCCAGGTGGAGGCGGTAGTACTCCTGTTTGGATACTCCAAGAGGAAGCAGATCGAGCAAAAGAGGCTGCAGAAGCCGCTGCAGCAGAGCCAATTGTAGTCGATGAAGTAGCCGTGACCGAGGACGTTATATTAGTTGCTGATGTTGTTGCAGGAGTTCCAGAAGCTAAAGAAGAAAATGCTGTAGTTGTGGCCGAAGTTATTCCTACTGTTGTCTCGGAAGTTGCAGAAGTGGTGCAACCAGAAATACCAAAAGAACCTGTTGCGGTAAAGAAAGAAGAAAAACCAACACAAACAGAGAAATACCCAGTAGTTAAAATGGAGTCAATAATCAAAACGCCTGAAATTATTGCCTCTTCCGTTCAAAAAGAGATAAAACAAGAGCTAGCTAGGATTGTTACGAAAACTATTAAAGAAGATGTTAGTGATAAGATTAAGTTGGCTGGTTTTGTTGAGCCAAAAGAAACTATCGAGGATATATTAGTTAAG
>JADHVC010000001.1 GCA_016784175.1 Patescibacteria group bacterium
GAGGGATTCGAACCCTCGAGACCTTTTACAGTCTACACGCTTTCCAAGCGTGCGCACTCGGCCACTATGCGACCTCTCCAATAATATTAGTTAAAAAAACATAGTAATAATTCCTCACTATTTTTTAGTTTAGTACATTCACTTATCTTTAGTCAAATTTAACCTTCTCTTATCATTTCGCAAACAACCAAAGTATCAACTATCAACAACACACAAAAGCCGGTTGCATCTCACTGCATCCAGCTTATTTTTTTTCATCAAGATTATTAAATTTTTCGCAAATAATTACTATTCCTCTATTTTAACTTCTGGTTTTTTCTTATTCCAATCTGTATTCTTTTCATACAAATTTGCAACTCCAAAAAGCATCTGCTCATCAAATCTTTTTCCAATCAATTGCATTCCAACTGGCATATTATCACTAAATCCACAAGGAACCGACATCGCCGGTAATCCAGCAAGCGAAGCAGGAGAAACAAATATATCCTCCAAATACATTTTTAACGGGTCTTTATTTTGTTCGCCTATCTTAAAAGCAATATGAGGAGTAGTTGGTGTAAGTAGTAAATCGACTTTAGACAACACAACATCTAACTCTTGTCTTATCTTTGTACGAACCTTTTGTGCACGCACATAATATGCATCATAATATCCACTCGACAAAGCATATGTTCCAATCATTATTCTTCTCTTTACTTCTGGACCAAAACCAACTCCACGACTTTTTAAATATGCATCTTCTAAGTTTTTTATTTCTTCTACCTTCTTGCCATACTTCAACCCATCAAAACGGGCTAAGTTAGAACTAACTTCCGAGGGCGTAATTATATAATAAACAGGAATCGAATATTTTGTATGCGGTAAACTTACCTCCTCCACCTTTGCACCCAATTTAATAAGCTTATCACTTGCCTCTAATACTATTTCTTTAATTTTTGGGTCTAAGCCTTCACTAAAATATTCGCTCGGTAAACCAACTCTCAATCCTTTCAAATCTTTTAACTCTAAATTTTTTAAATAATTATCAACCTCCATATTTAGCGTCGTAGCATCAAAATCATCATGACCAGCTATTACACCCATCACAATCGCTGCATCCTCGACAGTCTTAGTAATGGGACCAGGAACATCAGTTGAGCTCGTCATAGCAATTAAACCATTTCGTGAAGCTCTTCCATAAGTAGGCTTTAAGCCAACAATGCCACAAAAACTAGCTGGTTGTCGAATAGACCCACCAGTATCTGTTCCTAACGCAAAAATACACATATTGGCAGCAACAGCCGCCGCTGACCCACCAGATGATCCCCCAGGAACACGAGTTAAATCCCAAGGATTTTTAGTTACATCAAAAGCAGAGTTTTCCGTAGATGCACCATGAGCAAACTCATCCAAATTAGTCTTACCCAGTATTACTGCGCCCTGCTTTCTTAGCTTAGCGATAATTGTGGCATCATAAGGTGCAATATAATTTTCAAGACTTTTTGAAGCCGCAGTTGCACGAACCCCCTTTGTCAAAATATTATCTTTTACTAAATATGGAATACCAAGTAAAGGAGAGTCTTCTCCACTCGCCCTTCTAGCATCTGCCTGCTTAGCAGCAATCATTGCTTCATCACGAGCAATAGTAATACAAGCATTCAGCATTGGCTCTAGCTTTTCTATTTGACTTAAACAAGCTTCAGTTAAATCTTGACTTGTTATCTCACCTGCTCTTAATTTCTCAATTGATTCTTTGATTGTTAGTTCATTTAAGTTCATAGGATACGAGGGACTTTAATTTGATTATTATAAACTTCACCTTGATTTAAAGCGTCCATTCTTTTTTCAGCACTACACTCACGAACAACATCATCTCTCATTACATTTTCCAAACCAGTTATTTGAGCAGTCGCTTCCAATAGCGAAACATCTACCTCCTGTAACTTTTCAAAATAATCAAATATTCCTGAAAGTTGTTTTGCATAAACAACCTGCACTCTATCATCTACTTCAAGCTTGGCCAATTTTGCCACTTCTTCAATAATTGTTTTTGTTATTTTCATTTATTTACTATTAAATAATGATATAAATTTATCCTCATTAATAACTTTAACACCTAAGCTTTGTGCTTTTTCTAGCTTTGAACCTGCATTTTCACCAGCCACCAAATAATCAGTTTTTTTACTTATACTTGAACCAACACTTCCCCCTAATTCTCTTATCTTATCTTTTGCTGCTTCTCTTGTCAATTGAGAAAGTGTGCCCGTTATAACAAAAACTTTATCCTGAAATTCACTATTTAATACAGTTTGCTTTGCATTGGAAATTTTCAATTTTACGCCGTAATCGTTTAACTTTTCCAAAACCTCCAAATTATGCTCGTCACAAAACCACTCATAAATACTCGATGCTACCTTTGGACCAATATCATAGATATCAGTCAAATCGTCTAACTTTAAATTTTGTGTCTTCCGTATCAGCTCTTTAATGTCTCCGTCTTTCAGTTCTAATTTTTTACTTATTAGTATTGCAGTCTCTTCTCCAACATGATGAATACCTAGTGCATATATAAACTTCTCAACTGGAATAATTTTTTTATTATATATCGAATTTATTAAATTATTAGCTGATTTTTCACGAAAACCCTCAAGCGTTAACAAATCACCCACGCTTAAAGCATAAAAATCACTTATATTTCCTACTAAAGCACTCTGCATAAGTTGTTCAACTATCTTCGGTCCAAGCCCATCAATATCAAGTGCCTGCTTTGATACCCAGTGAGATAAATTCCTTAAATTCACTGCATAACACTTAGAATTATTACACTTATACGCAACCTGATCATTCAATTTAATAACATTATTACCGCAAACTGGACACTCTAAAGGAGGATCAATTTTAAGTTCATTGCCCGTTCGTAAATTAACCAAAACCTGTACCACCTTTGGTATGACATCACCCGCTCGCTCTAAAATTATAGTATCTCCAATTTTCAAACCAAGTCTATTAATTTCATCCATATTATGAAGTGTCGCATGCCCAACCACTACCCCACCAACGCTAACTGGGTCAAGCACAGCTACGGGAGTCAGCGTTCCAGTACGACCAACTTGCCAAACAACTTCGCGAACATTAGTTGTCACTTGCTCTGCAGCAAATTTATATGCCAACATGTAACGAGGAGCCTTTCCTACTACCCCCAACTTTGACCACAACTCATAATCATTCACTTTTACAACTACGCCATCAACCTCAAAGGGCAATTCCTTACGATGCTTATCCCAATAATGGTGAATCGTATAAACCTCGTTCAAATCTTTTGCAAATTTATTTTGCTCAACCACTCTAAACCCAAGCAAATTAACTAACGCACTACTTGTCTCTCTAGTTAATTGTCCAACTTTAGTTGTCATCTCATAAGCATAAAATTCTAAATTACGCTCACGAGTAATTTTCGGATCCAGTTGTCGAATCGAACCAGCAGCTCCGTTTCTAGGGTTTGATAATAAAGGCTTATTTTCTTTTTTGTATCTTTCATTTAACGCCCTAAACGCCTTCAAATTAATTATCACTTCACCTCTTATTTCTATAATATTATTCAAAGCTTCCTTAAGATCGTCTTGATTAATACCAATTTTATCAAGTTCCTGTTGACTTGGCATTCTTAATCTTAAGGGTATTGACTCAATAGTTTTTAAATTATTTGTCACATCCTCACCAATTTTTCCATCACCGCGAGTAGCACCAATCATAAAAATACCTTCTTTATACTGCAAACTCATGGCTAAACCATCCAATTTCAATTCACAATAATAACCCGATTTTTTTAATTCCTGAGTACCACCCAATACTCGACATATTCTAGCTTCCCAATCCAATACATCTTGCTCACTAAAAGCATCATTCAACGAAAGCATCCTTTCCGAATGAGCAACTTTACTAAACTTATCTAATGGCTTACCACCCACTCTCTGAGTTGGAGAATCTACAGTAACTAAACTTGGGTATGCTAGCTCTAATTTAAAAAGCTCATTTTTAAGACTATCTAGTGCAGCCTCACTAATTTCTGAAATATCTTGAACATGATAAATATACCGATAATGCGCAATTTCTTTTTTAAGTTTCTCTATTCTTATTTTAGCTTCTTCTAGGGTCATGTGCACACAAAATATCAAATATAATATACTACGGTGAGCTTTTTCTTTTTAAAGAATTTTTTATTAATTATTCTGCATTTTGATTACAAACATCATTATACCAATATCCTCCTGCATCCGTACAATTAGTTTCATTATCACAATTACATGGATTTTGATTACACTGATCAAAAAACCAAAAACCACCATTATATTCACAATCTGACTCGTCTAAACAATAATTCAAATTATTTTCGTCACATATACCATCTCTAGAATCATAATCAAATTGATCACCACCTTCTGGGTCGGGTGGACTCGCATTACATATACCACTATACCAATAACCCTGTCCTATAGCCTCACACTGAACTTCATTTGTACATAATACTAAATTATTTCTATTACATGTCTCAGCTATTATCTTATCCCAAGGAATATAACCATACTGCGCTTCTACCGTTCGTCTTAAACTAGCATATTCCCCCTCCGATTTAAAATTTCTTACATAGCCACCGTATCTACCAGAATAATCCCCAGTATTTGTTGTTGTACCAATAATACTACCACTATTCCAAGTAGTATAATCAACAGAATAAGTTGCATCGTTAGACAGTGTTGAAGAGGCTATATCACTTATATCACTTGCCAAAGAGCTCGTTGCTGTTGAACTTGCCCGTGCCCAAAAAAGAGATTCTTCTATACCAGCGTCTGCGGCAAAATATGCTTTAGTTGATCTTACTTGTGTTCCAGATAAAATAATTCCCGACATAGTTAAATTAGCAACCGTCAAAGTTGCCATAAGAATACCCGTCAATATAATTATTGACATAAAAAGTATACTGCCCTGCTGATTATTAAATATTTTTTTCATTAATAGTATCTTGAGGAAATGCTTGTTTGAATTTGCATTTCTTGAGCATAAATCGCCTTAGTGTTAATTGCCTCAATGTCCATCCTAAGTGTTACAATTGATTGTTCACGAGAATTAGCACCACTTCCGCCATTAGCATCTTTCACTAGGAACTTTAAATTACTTACCTTAATTTCATCTGGTGTCATAAAACCAGACACGCCATCACGATCAATTTTAATTCGATCATCTTCTAAATAATATTTAACACATTCATTGTGATAGTTTTTAAATTTCAAATAAACGGCTGACTCATTATAACCAGCATCATTATCATATACCTTATTATTATCAATTTCCGAACAAATTCCATCATCAATTCTAGCCATTCTAAGTTCCTTCGCCATCACCTCAAAAGCAAAACGAATATTCTCTTGTAAATTTCTCGCCGCAATAGCATTCTTTTGACCATTAAGTAAAGTGATAAAAATCTGAGTCACAGCCACAATTGTTATAGCAAATAAAGCCACTGAAACCATCAGTTCTATTAACGTGACACCCTTATTATTTTTTACAATTCTATTTCTCATTTTTATAAAAATTACCTACTTGCAAAACGCCAATTATATAACTTAGTCGCCACCACATAATCATGATCCGCTCCCCGCTCACTCCACTTAACAGTAGATATAATTTCTACATACTCATTGTTGGAATTTATTTTTTCAATAATTCGCGAAAATAAAGTCGGGCTATTAGACGAAGAATCATGGGTATAAAAATTATCAACATCGATATATAACTTTGAATTTTCATCATCAATACTACTAACCGGCTGAATATTATCTCTGCCACGATAATCAATTGCAAAAGCTTGATTAGCGTCCCCACCCTTACCATCTACAATATCTATCTTCCAGTCACTAGAATCAGGATCAAGCCAATTGTTATCACGTACATTTCGAACCAACTCAATACCCTCCTGGGCCAACTGAGCAGCTACAATGCTATTCTTATTAATATCTTGCGCCTTTAAACTTTGGTGCAATAAAGACATAAGACCGAATAAGCCCATTGTTAATATATATATTGAAACTGTTACTTCTATTAAACCAAAGCCTCTTTGATTATTCATTGTATTACATCAATTAAGCCAATAAAATTAATATTGATTTTTTTTATTGTATTGTTCACATCTTCTGTTAGAGTCAGCTCCACAGTTTGACCATAATCTCCGTTTATATATGTCCGCGGATCTGGAGGAAGAAAAATAACATCCACAGGACTTGCGATAGTCACACCAGTAATCCTAACATTTCTCGGCAAATAGGTTGTAGAATACTCTTCACCTTCATCAAAGATATAGTTGCCATTTAAATCAGCAAAAACCTTATAACTGTTATCATTATTCTCGTAGTCAAAATGAACTCCCCAATTACTAAGAGGTGTAACATAGTTAAACTTTTTTGTTCCCAAGCTATAATTTTGTGCAATGCGAATTTTAGAAGCCATCTCTTCAGCTGCTGAACTTAAGTCTACTCCGACTCCGCCTTTATTATAGTTCGTAAAATACATAGTACTCATAATTCCAATAATCGAAACACTAACTAACATCTCAACCAAAGTAAAACCAGCTTGCTTATTGCAAAACTTAATAAACAACAATTGTATTTTAGCTTTTTCTTTCATCTATTCTTATAAACTTTATGCTCTTAAATCCTTAAGGACGCTTTTCCTGCCATAAAGGTAAACAAACACTAACATTTTCAACATTTGCTGAATTGTAACAATAATAGCCTTCATTATCAGTAACCTTCACAACCACATTCATGCTACCACCTTGTAAAAATTTAATTTCACTTGGCGCCATACTCATAGAAGTATTCGGTAAAGCCTGTTCAAAAGTCCACTCGTAATTACAAAAAGTATCATTACAAGTATGTTGATTGTCACCAGTTTCCGTTTTGTAATACTTTGTATTATCCGTAAAATACACATTCTCACCAATATTCGGATATGTTGGCAACCAACTAAAGCTTGGATTTGGGAACTTATGATAATAAGTTGTAAATGTTAAATTTGGGTCAAAAGATTCTGCTAAATTTCCAGCTATATTATCTGTAACAACATGATTAAGTGCTGAGTCAGTATTAAATTGAAACCAATCTGATTCCTTTTCACGCTCATCCCAAACTTTTATCCACCAATAATATGGCGTTCCATACTCCAACTCTGCCGTTGAACTCGCCCCACCATTTGCAAGAGCTGCCTTCAAATTAAACCTATTTGCAACCACTGTTGTCTGACAAGCAGATCCATCATATCCACCAGAGCATACCCCACCTGAATATGTACCTAAACATTTCCCTGTATCCAACACAGGAGAGCTAGTAGAATTTGTTGTATTTACAATAATTTGATAGGCCAATTCACAACCTCCAGCATCACGATCAGAAAAATCCCACTCTAAGAATGTTTGAAGCGAGCCATACCCAGAACAGCCCTCTTCAAAACTCCAATTTGGAGCTGACAAATTTGCAAGCTCTGGTTTATTATTCACAAAATCACCAACTACTCTATAACCAATAATTAATGGGTTAGAACAGCCAGCTGGATCATCCTCGCAATTAAAACTTATCCATCCCACACCTACCTCTGAAGCAAGATCGCTATTCGTATTATTCCCATTCCAGCCATATCCCCTAAAAAAACCAGTATCTGACTCCGCCCGAAGATTATACAAATCCGTTCCAGTACCACCATCGTGGTCAAATCTTATCCAACCAGAATCTCCAAGACTCAATATCTTTGCCCAACCATACACCTTATTATCAATAAAATTATAACAAGCAGAACAGCTATTTTGATCATTACTATCACATGAACTTTCCTCAATACATCCATCAAAAAAACCAGCTGCTGAGCTATATCCATTCTCCTGAAAACTAATCCATCCCAAATTAGGCGACCAAGCATACCCCTCAAAATCACCAGTCATTGGTTCCACATTCACTCCATAATTAACACTTCCACATGTAAAAGTATTAGTACAATTAAAACTTATCCAACCAAAATTACCTGCCCAAGCCCAACCATAAACATTATCACTTGTATTAGCTTTAGCTACACTAAAACTAGCCAAAAACGTTAAAGCTAGTAAAAAAAATATTTTATTTATAAATAAAGTTTTCATTGTTTTAATATAATAACCCAACATACCAATTTATAAGCTCTGAGCCCCAAAGCATCGTAATAACAGTGGAAAAAGTTAAAAAAACACCAAATGGAACCTCCGAGTCCATCTTCTTTTTTTTCATCGAGATTAAAGCAACCCCAATTATAGAACCAAGAATATACGAAATAAATAATGCCGCTAATATATTAGGCCAACCTAAGATCATACCCATTAAAAATCCAAGCCTAATATCTCCACCCCCTATCCACCGACCACTAGAAACAATAAATTGAATTAAAAAGAAGCTCCCTCCAATTATAGCAGAAATTAACATACCCGACCAACTAGCTCCTGTTAGTAAGTTTAGCCCAAATATTAGAACAATAGCCGGCAAAGTCACTTTATCCAAAATTAAATAATATTTTAAGTCATAAATAAAAATCACCACCAATACAGCGATGATAAAAAAGTCACGGAATAGAGCAACAAACGCAACAGCATTATAATTTAAAAAGATATGATCATGCCTTAACAAAAAGAACAGAACAAATAATGCCCCCGTAGCCAATTCGACCACAGGGTATTGCCAAGAAATAGATTTTTTACAATGTCGACATCTAGCTTTCAACCAAACATAACTTAAAACTGGCACATTGTCATACCAATCAATTTGAACCTTACATTTAGGGCACATTGATCTACCATCCACTCTCTTTTGCGCGTGCAATCGCCAAACAAAACAATTAATAAAACTTCCTATTGAAAGACCCAATATTAAAACTAACAGTATCGAAAATATAAGCATACTATAATCTTACTAAAAAAATTACTTACTTCCAAGCCCTTCCATATCTCCACGACTCTCATTGCCAAAAGTAACTCCGACAATCAGTACAGAGATCGGCGTATAGGTTAAAATGTTACGCACAATAGCAGTGTAATTCAATACTGCCCAATAAGAATTTGTGAACAAATAAACCGCAAAAAATAACAATATTACCAAAAATAGATAAGCCCATGCAAAAATTAGATTCTTATCGCACATTATCTTTTTGAAATATACTAAGAATATAATAAAAAATATATACCACCAAACATTAAAACTATTTGTCAAAAAATATGCTGGCAAAATATTCTGAAATATTTCATAATGCAAGCCAAGCTCACCACCCTCATTCATGATCCCTAAATCATACTTAAACTTAAAAATCTCCCATGGCAATGCCATCAAAAATACCACAATAAAATATCTTAATAATAGTCGACATTTCAAATCCCCTAACCTAGACATTAACATTAACATTATAAATACCGCGAAAACGAATATTATACTTTCCGATTTAACAAAAAAAGAAATGCCATAAAAAATCGCAGATAGATACAAAAAAATCATTCTCCTTCTTTGTTGCCACATTAAGAGAAAACCAAATCCACAAAGAATATAATAACTCAAAATTAAATCAGCATAAGCATTAAAACCATGATAAAAAAATAAAGGCATCGAGCTTAAAAAAAATACCAAAACTAGACTATAAAATAGACTAACAAAATTAATCAACAAGCAAGAAAGCACAATAAGAGTAGCCACATAATATCCAAAAAAAATAAAATTAATATATACATCATTATACTCACCGATTACATCATGCATCCAAAACTGTACAATTGAAACTAGCCACGGATAATTAGGATGAGATCCTCCTCCTAAATATTCAAAACTATCACTATCTGTAAGTTCGACTCCTTGTGAAGAATACAAAAGCTTAGCCCTAAAAGCCCACATAGTAACACTATCGTAGGTTGCGACTGGACGTGAAAATGCATTAAACGCAACCATGCTGATTTGAATAAAAATAAATAGCAACATCAATGCCTCCTTCAATCGTATTCTTTCCAACAAATGTGCAATTTTTTTTGCAACATATATTTTCTCATTTCGCACAAATCCTCTTTGATACATATCAGCTAAAATAACATTCTCAATCAATACTAAAAGCCAAAACCAATAAACATCTAGGTTCAATTTAAAAAGAAATATCCAAATAAAAATTTGGATTGTAATAAAATACACTCCCACTCCATACGCCAAAGCTAAACGAAACAACAAACTAAATTTATTCTCTCGCAGAAATATACCAACAAGAAAATACCCTGGCACAAAAATCGAAATAAAAAAAATGGCTAAATTAATAATTATCATATCTTATTGCTAAAATATTATTACTTGGTTTAAAAATACTCACTACCTTAAGATGATATTTAGAAACCAAGAAAGCATCCTCCGGTCTTAAATAGTAAACATCATAAATATTATCTGGGCCTTTTCTAGTTATAGGGTCAATATCAAACATTCCAAATTTATATCGATAAAAACTAAGTGATGGTGCCAAAATCCAAGTAGAGCCAATCATATGAATGTTTACTCCACTCTCCTTTAGACGCGCTATCTTCTCAACCGCTTCACGAGAATTTGCATCATAACCCCATACAAAACTTGAATTATAATTTAATGAATTTAAAAAATGAATATAACAAAAAAATATTACCACGATCCCAATAACATTAAAAATATTTTTAACTCTAGCACGACTAGCGATAATGACCATCCACACACCTAAAAATTGCAACATAAACAAAGGCAATAAGAATATGGCCGCCCGCTCAACTAAGTATCGCGTGCCAAAAAAAATATTTTGAGCCTCAATCCCAAGTAAAATAGAAACAATAAGCAAAAGGATCAAACCGAATTCCCTTCTGACAACAAAATATTTACCACATTTCGCCAACACCAATACAATGCCAGTCACCAATTGCATTGATAAAAAAACCCATGCGATAATCTTAATAATATCGTCTCGATAATTAATACCATATAGTGTTGCTTCAATCAGACTATTAATAGTATCGCTCCATAAATTATTTACTCCACCAAAATAAAATTCACCAGAACCATTCATCGCAACAACAGGAAAATAGTAAATTGTTAAAAGTAGTAGCAATGAAGGAACAATTGGAAGCACGATTTCATCCCGCACATAGACAAATTTTTGCACAATACTCTTACCACTATTTCTCAGCACCCCAGCTTCAAAGAACAACACAACAACAATACTTCCCAAGTATACATTTAAAAATGCCAAGTTCGACAAGGTCGAGATTGTAAGGCAAGAAAAAACAATAAACAAATATTTTCTTTTTACGCGACCATCATTTAATCCCACCCACTTTAAAAAATATATTAAGGCCCAAATAAATGTACCAATTGCCAATGAATACCCACGAGCAAGGGAAAAAAAATCTATAACAAATGGATTTACACTTAGCAAAACTACACTTGAAAATATTAAGAAATTTTCGTTAAAAAGTTTTTTAGAAATAACAAGCACGCCAGATAAATATAATAGAGCGCCAAATAATACTGGCACTCTAGCCACAAACTCATTCAAACCGAATATGGTTGTCGTAAACTTTATCAATAAAGTATTTAGCAAGTGATGATTAGACAAAAGCGAACCCTGAAAATATAAAATATCGTAAAGTGAATTTTGCACATGATACATTACAGTAACTGCCTCATCATGAGTAACTGACAAAAAAACAGAACGCATTAGTGCATACAAAAAAATTGAAAAAAGAAATAGACTCAATAATGAATCCAAAATACTAACATTTTTTAAACTCTTATAAACCATATTTAAAGCGCATTACTACTTCTCTTAAAAACTTCCGCACCAGAGTGAAAAGCATCTATAGTTTTAAAACCTAAAAGCTTTTCATACCCTTCAGATATTTTTTTATATAGTGAACCTTCCCGAGAAAGATAGTCCACAGGATAATACAAAACAACATATTCTGCCTCCTCTAGATTACTAGCAAAATCAAAGCTTGGGTAAAGATTGTAAACTAAGTAGGCGTAATAATCATGAGGAGCCAATACGTAGATTCGCGAATCTAGTGGCAAGGTCCTCTTAATAAATCTCACATAACTCATAAGAGCACACCACCTCTCTCCATTGCCATGAGTATATCCAAGGTTACAAAGCCTAACTACATTCTTATGATAGCTCTGCAAATTTCTATCCACATAATCATAATTATCACGCATATCATGCGCATTATTGTATGAGAAAATCAAATAAAGCGGAAGCCAAAAAAACAAACACACATATAGAATTGATATATTAAAATTAGTCTTGAATATTTCTATTCTCTTTTTAAACAAAACGATAGACAATACAACAATAAAAAGCAGGATACCAATAAATAATCCAACCTCCACCTTGCCAATATATACACCCGGTATCATATTAATAGTATAAAAAGCTTCCGCCTGATTCACGAAGAATTTATCGAACATTATAAACAAACATATTATTAATTATATTCGGTTGCATGTCATATAATCCATTTAAATATTCAATAGTATTTCTTAATTGAACATGATAATAATACTCCGGATGAATTATAATATATTTGATATTCAACTTCTCAAAATTATCCAATGCGTCAACTTGAATATTTGATATTTGGTTGTGAGGCATTGGTTCCTTAGGATTAATCAAATATGTCAGACCAACTAGCTGACTATAAAAACTATAATAATTATTCGGCACCCTAGAAATCCAAGCATTAATTAATTTTTTATGATGAATAGACTGATAATATTCAAGTTTAGAGGACACTGAAATATTTCCCAAAGTATAGAAGTTAGTACTTAGTGCAAATGGCAACTCTAAGATCGAATAATCCGACTTATCCTGTGCCAATCTATAATAAAGACTTGGAATTTCTGCGTTCGATATTGGAATAGGAGCTAAAATATTTTCAAATAGAAATACACCGAAAAATAACAATGCTATACTTACCCTTATCACTTCACTCTTTATGCCACTTAATATAAATCTTAACCCAAATGCAGCTAAAACAATCAAAGCTAAAATTACAAATATAATAAATCTAGCTGGCACTAAAATACCACTAATAAATGGAACTTTCATTGGCAATAAATATGGCAATGGCACACTGAACTCATAATCAAACAAACTAAAAATAAATCCTTCCATATATAAATACGGACCCAACACAACCAATATATACGAAAATATAACAGTTACCCAAAAAGCGTATACCTTAATATTCTTCCTAAAAGAATTTAAAATCAAACCAACCAATGCAAGAAAGATCAAGGAATAACTCAAATATATCATAGAACCGTGAAAGCCAAGTGCTTTATAATAATCACCAACAATATCAGAAAATACAGTATGGTATTGCGAAGGCATAAAAAATGACCTGACATCTGGTGAATATAAACTAACTTGTGACAAATTTGCTGAAGGATAAGCACCACTCAAGGCCGTTAATACAGATAAATAAATTAGTGGAGATGAAAGTATCAACCACACAACAATAAATATAATTAATGATTTAATTTTTTGAAAATAGAATTGTCTCTCAACTATAAAATAGTAAACAATATATATCAGGGCAAATGCTAATAAACCCAACGTATAATAAAACTCATTATATAAAGATACAGCTAAAATTATACTAGCAAAAACAGCATTTCTTACACGACTCTCGCTAAAAATTTTTAAAAAAAAGTAAATAAAAAAAGGAATAACATAAACGCTAGTATATTGGAAATGTCCCCTTGCCTCACCCAAAACATATGAATTCAAAAAAAACATCAAACCACCGATAATTGCAACTAACTGATTTTTAACTAAATCCATAAGCAAAAAATACATTCCAAGGCCTGCAAGCACCAATGATCCCAAAAATATTATATTAAACGATATCACTGGCGAAATAACCAGTTGCAAAGGTATAGATATCAAGCCACTAAAAAATGTTAAGGTATGAAATACTAAATTAGTATCAAAGGGATAAGCTATAAAATTAACAAAATATGGATTTTGACCCAAATCAATCAAAGCATACTTAACCCACCACTGGTTCCACAGAAACAAAAATGAATCGCCACCATCGCCAGGAATAGAAGTATCAACATTAATAATTAAGGGATATGTAGCGACTATTAATGTCAAAAAATATAAAAAAATTACCCAAGAAAGCTTTAGTTTTTTATTCTTTTTTTTTACTAATGTATTTCCTAAGCGATGTTTAATTAAGGTTGCAATTGCAGTCAAGCCATCACGCCAACCAATCTTCTTACCCTCTTCAAAACTTCTACCATCATAATCAATTGGCAGCTCCATAATCTCATGCCCAGCCAAAATAAATTTCGCAGTAATTTCCGGCTCAATATCAAAGCGATTAGCAACCAAATCAATATCATCTATAACACTTCTACTGAACATTTTATAACAAGTTTCCATATCAGTTACCTTCTGGCCATACAAAAAACTTGTCAAAAAAGACAAGAACTTATTACCCACATAAGCCATAAAATACTGGGGCCTAAAACTCTTATTTAAAAACCTTGATCCATAAACAACCTTCACTTTTCCTAAAATAATTGGCTGAATCAGTTTTATAAAATCCTGGGGGTTATACTCCAAATCAGCATCTTGCACCACAACAATATCTCCACTTGCATTTTTAAAACCAGTTCTTATGGCAGCGCCTTTCCCACGATTCTTGTCTTGATAAATTATTCTATACTTACCTTCTAACTTCGATAAAATATTTCGCGTCGAATCTGTCGAATAATCATCAACAATAATAATTTCTTTATTGATCGGCACCACCTCTACCCTTCTAATTATTTCTAAGAGGGTCTTCTCTTCATTGTAAACTGGGATTACAATACTTAATTTCATATTTCCTTGACTACATTGAATTAATTAGCACAAAACTATAAAACTTTAACAAAACTACATGATTATATCTTAATCTAAGAAGTAGCTTGATTATTTTCAATCTTACCTGGATTAGCTATATTTTACAAATAATATATTAACTTAACTCCAATTATGATAAAATAGAAAAAAGCTGACTATACTTTATTGTATTTTTAACAAAAAAATTATGATCGAAATTCAAACCCTAAAAAAAAAGATAGCTGGTGTAGTGATTATTTATAATCCGCCAAAAAGCTTAATATGCAATATTAATTCCTACATCAACTTTGTCGATACCTTAATTATAATTGACAACTCTCAACACAGGAATAAAGCAATAATTAATGAATTAAATCAAAATAGAAAAATCATTTACAATTTTAGCAATAAAAACATTGGAATAGCAAAGGCACTAAACAAAGCAGCTAACATAGCAATACAAAAAAAATACAACTGGCTTCTTACAATGGATCAGGACAGTAAATTTAACCCAGGAGCACTTAACCTGATGCTTGAGTTTATACAAAAAAATAACACTGAAACTGTTGGGATAGTGGCACCCATACAAAAAAATAAACTTGAAAAATATCCAACTCACACTGCTGAGTATGAAGAAATTCTAAGCAGCATGAACTCTGGAAACCTCATCAATCTAAATATATATAAAAAAACTGGACCATACCTCGAAAAATTATTTATAGATTATGTTGATCACGAATATTGTCTAAAAATAAAATCTTATGGATACAAAATTATTCGAATCAATAATGCAATACTATACCACAACCTAGGTAACTTAAAAAAACATGCTTCTTTCTTAGTCACAAACCACAATGAACAAAGAAGATTTTTCATTACCTTAAATAGACTATACGTAATGAATAAATACAAAAAACAATTTCCGATTTTTTATAATATCTGTCTACGCGCTTCAATAAGAGAGTTTGTCTTTATCATATTATTTGAAAATAGAAAATATCTTAAAATAAAAAATATTATAAAGGCAATTATCCATTATAATAAAAATTTTAAACTTGATGCAAAATAATGCACTCCAAAACTAAACACTCCGCTATTTTCTATTCAATAAAATTTGTTTCAACCAAAGTAAATAGTTAATCTCATTTTTTATTCCGGAAGTCACAATCTGATCATCCATTATAAGTAATTCTTTTCTATTAACTACCTCGTCGGGATAATAATTCAAAACCTTTTCAATATATTCGTTAGCTTCCAATATTCTCTCCTGACCGATCAATAAATTTATCAAATTTATATAGTACCTGGGTCTGTACTTATCTAAAGATATTGCGCGCTTAAATTCATTTTCAGCTTTTAGTGTATTACCATCTGTCTCGAATAATTTTCCACTTAACTCATAATTTAACGAATCACCCTCGTCGTGCTGTATCAAATAATTAGCAATAGATCTTGACTCCGCCAACTTCATACTCCTCATATTTTGATCATCCATCTGAAGCCCAAGAGTATATTTTATTATTGCAAGCTCACGCAAATATTTTACACTCAGTATATTAACTTTAACGGCTCGTTCTAAATATATTTCTGACTGCACATAATCACCCTGATGTTTATGTGCAACTCCTATATTAAAATTATAGTAACTCATAGTTATAACTACGCCAACAACTAAAAATAAACATAACCCGACTAACAAATAAAATTTACCAATATTAATTATATTTATATTAGTATCTTCAGTGTCGACTTCTACAAAAACTGCATTACTCAACAAACCTAAATAAATCCAAAATATAAAATTATTAACTTGATAATGAGATCCAATATCTATAAAATTATGCATCAAAAAAGCTAAAACACATAAATAGATTACTAAACATAAATCATCTTTCCTGCTTAATAAAAAACCATAATACAACATATACAATAAAAATAAAGCAAAGAAAACAAAATTCACAACCCCTACTTCACTAAGCAATTCTAAATACCAATTATGTGCATATTTTCCAGAACTTAAGGGGTTCACCTGATATTCCGGATAAGCCAAGCTGAATGTACCAAGCCCACTCCCAAACAATGGATAATTTGCAATTATATCAACAGCACCATTCCAATAATCCAAGCGTATATTTGCCGACACGTCCCCCACCCCAATACTCGACTCTTCTCGCTCTATGAAAGACGCTTTTGAACCTTTCATAAAATCAATTACACTAAAAAATATACCGATCGATAGAGTCACTAACACTAAACTAAAATATATATTTTTTAAATTAACTTTCTTAATTACGAATAAAAACAAACAAACAATTCCTCCACATAAAAATGCACCCCTCGACCCAGTTAAAATTAGTGCCGTGATATTTATTCCAGATAATAGAGCAAATAGAATTTTTCTAAAAAAATCTGTAGAAACAAATAAAAAATACAGGCCAATAGGAGTCGTCAAAAGCAAAAAACTAGCGAATGGATTAGGCCAATAAAAAACCGAAGTAAGTCTATTATAACTGCCGCCAAGATAAATATCCAAACCAACTAAACTAAGAGTCACAGAAATCAACAATAAAGCGAACAACAATATTTTTACATATCGTCTTCTAAGCCTCAAATGCATAAATATAAAATAAACAATACCAAAAAATAAATAGTAAAACCAATTAACAAGACTCACTAACAATGAACTTGAAAATGGTAAACTTAAAAATGTTAATAATAGAAATAACGACAACATACTCATGGCCGTTAACTTCACACCAGCATGACTTGAGCTCACCACTTTATTATGAATCTTTATAAACAATCTAATTGGACATCTTAATAATTTCATAATATATAACTGCACAACACCTAAGTGCTTTCTAAAATAGTAATCTTGTGAAACATAGTACAACTCTTTCTTTAAACTAAATATCTTTGAACTTCCTCCACCCAAATGTATTAAATGTACTGAAGGTAACACCACGCTCACAAACCCAGCAACATTCACTTTTTTACACAAATCAATATCCTCAAAATACATAAAAAATTTTTCATCAAAACCACCAACCATATCAAAAATAGATTTTCTAATTACTAATGCAGCACCTGTAACCCAATCGGTCTCAAAATATCCATTCCTACATTCACGTTTTCCTACTTTAAACTTATTAGAAATTAAACTGAATATATTTGGAAAATCACCATATGCATGTGCCTGCTCACTTCCATCTTCAAGGATCAACTTTGGCAAGACAATACCCACCCCCTCATTAAATATAAATAATTCATCTATCTTTTCTAGAATGTTATCACTTACAATTGTGTCAGAATTTAAAAAAAACAAATATTTACCAGTAGCAATTTTTGACGCTTGATTATTAGCACATCCAAAACCAACATTTGTTTTATTACTTATTATCTTAACTTTATTAATAAATTTATCTTTAAAATACTCAACACTTCCATCGCAAGAATTATTATCAACCAAAATAATTTCAAACATCCTTTCTGAACAATGTTTTAAAACAGAAATTATACAGTTCTTTGTTAACTCTAATGTATTATAATTTACTATTATAATTGAAAACATATAATCTCAATTTATTTATCTATTTGGCTAATTAAATTTTCAAATACCTCTCTCTCTATCCTTACCTCTTCTTTATGCTCCCCATGAATAATGAGATTTAACTTTTCATTTGCAAGATCAGGAAGCTTGTTTAGTCCCCTATTTAAATATGCTAATGCTTCCGTGGGCCTATCTTGCCAAAAGAGCAATTGAGCTAAGTTTCGATAATGTATCGTAAAATTTGGATTATACTCTATCGCTTTTTTATATTCCATCTCTGCCTCACTAAAATATTCAGAGTTATAGTAACTACCAATATATGTATATGCATGCGCGACACTAATCATCGACCTAAATGAATAATTCATTAATTTTATATCCTTAACAATACTTAGTAAATCACTTACTAGCTCATGCTTAACTACGCCAGTCTCCATTTGTGATAAACACCTTGAACCATACTCTAAAAAATCTTCCTTGTATGTTACTTTATTTGGATTTAAAAATATAGCCATATTTATATTCTCGACAAAATCAGAGCAATTATTTGACGTTAAATATTTGTCTGCGCGTGAACGAAAAAAATCTGCCCGAGCTACAAATATTAGTTCATAACTCATAAACAGTGCAAAAACCATCACAACCATTAACAATAATCTTTTAAAATATATTTCATTAAAGTACAAAACAACAAAACTATCACTTAAAACACAAAGATTCTGAACCAAGATAACCATAAAACCTAAGCACAACAAAGCCATCATATTCCCAACTACTAAAGAAAAACTAAATAAATCATTAACTGTATGAGCAAATAAAGAGCAAGCTAAAGCAATTATAAGCCAGCACTCATCACGATTAGATTTATCAAGGCCTCTTATGCACGACAAGCCGAGGGATAATATATAACAAAATATTGAAATCAATAATAAAAAACCAATAATACCAACTTGTAAAAGTGAGTCCAATACAAAGCTATGTGCACGAGAGGGATAAGTATTTACTTTTTCATAAATAGCCAGCTCTGGTTTATAATGCTTAGCAAAAATATAATCTAAAGTATCAGGACCATAACCAAACAAAACCCTAACACTAGTCGCACCTCTCAATTCATCTAATGCGGAACCCCAATGAATCATTCTATTTTTTACTGAACCACTGCTAAAATCTGCAATACTCTTAACTCGCTGAGCAAAAATGGGACTCAATTGCATTAAGACTATCCCCAAAAATAAAATACCAATCATTATAACATAATGAACCATATTTAATTTAAACTTTAAGGCGTCAAGGCGTTTAAGATTTAGTGCAAAGAATATCAAAATAATTAAAACAGCGAAGCCGAGCCCAAGCCAAGCTGCTCTTGAATAGGTTAAAATTAAACATATAAATTGCAACACAACTAAGCCCAACAAGCTCACCCTCCAAAACATATTAGATGCTAGGAAATAGACTGAATATATAGAAAGCGGAATTACAATTATCAAATAATGTCCAAGATAGTTTGGATGACCTAGTGTCGATGATAGTCTATCAGCAAAAGAGTTCTCCATAACACCAAAAAACTGCAATAAACCAAAAACACAAACAACAAAAGAAGCTGCACAGAGACAAATTATAAATCTCTTTATCTGACTTAAACTCGAAACACTAAAAACAAGAAGCAAAAAAAATAAAACATAAAAAAAATAACTTACAAATCCCTGTTCACGCAAATTTCCACCCCAAATACTTTGATTTAAATTTAAAGAAAAAACTGATGAGATAAATACAGATACTAAATATAAAAAACACAACGAGATTAAAGTAACTTGTACTTTACTAAACCTCAAACCAGTTCTCAAATTGTCTTTATCAACAAAATATTTAAATATTAACAATAACCACCCCCCCCCTACTAGCACTTGAAAAATAACCAACTTAGGTAAAATAAATATATCATAAAACTCATTAAAAAAAGCAATGTATACAGGAATAATTAAAACTATAGCATATATCAAATAGTCAATAAACCGATCAATATTATTAATAATAACTTTCATAATTATAGCCCAACCAAAACTAAAAAAAATTCTCTACCTAAGCAAAGAACTTTAATTTATTTTACAAAAAAATACAACCAACACGTCCTTAACCACCCCAAATTCCAGCTTCAGAAGCTGTTTGAACACCTGCTGGAATCCCACCAGTCACATTCTCAAGACTATACTGAAGTTTATAAGCCCTTTTATTTACTGGATCTACATTCGTATAAGTATATTCAACATCTCCATTGGGCTGAGGCGTTTTTGGCACCCTTGTCATATATATTAAAGACGCATCCGAACAAGTCGAATTAAAACCAGAATTTTTTGAATCCAAACACTTATTCCCAATATCAACATTTTCACCAGGAGGATAAGAATATTTATCATTATAATAAATTTCCAATGCCGATTGAAGCTGCTTTATATCTGAAATACGACGAGCATCTCTAGACTTCGATCTAGCTCCATTCAATGCAATCACAGCAAAAGTTGAAAGCAAACCAATTATGGCAATTACTACTAGCAATTCTATAAGAGTAAAACCTTTTTTATTCATAATTATTATAATATATCATCTTTATCTCTAAAGGTCATTATACCACAAATTAAAAAATATATTTAAGATACATGCCGTGCAGAAATGTGCATAAGTTCAAATCTGTATTTCCAGCGCATAAAACAACAAATTCCCCGTTCTGATTTTTAATGAAACTTCAATTTCATTAAAAAATAGAACGGGGAATATTGAATCTTTAAGCAGGATCCCTTTAAAGACTCAATTAATCAACAATTTTAGAAGCACCATAGATACCAGCTTGTGAAGCAGTGTTCACGCCAGCTGGAACGCCACCAGCACCATTTTCTAAAGTATATTCGATCTTGTATTCTCTAGCATTTGCAGTGTCTGTATTCCTATACTTATATGCACTTCCATTTGGTGCAGGGTTAGAAGGAACTCTTGTCATATAAATAGTACCCGTTGGGTTACAAGTAGTTTCTACGAATCCATTTGTGAATAGTTGCAAACATTTATTACCAATTTCAATCGGATTAGCTCCAGTAGTAGGAGGATATCCATTAGCATCGTTATAATAAAGCTCTAAAGCAGATTGAATTTGCTTAATATCAGAAACACGACGTGCATCTCTAGACTTTGATCTAGCATTATTTAACGCAATAACAGCTAAAGTTGATAGTAAACCAATAATAGCAATTACTACTAATAGCTCGATTAATGTAAAACCTTTTTGTCTTTTCATTATTTCACCCCCTTTCTATTATAAATTATTATAAATATTATAAACAAACCTAAATATACATTTATCCACATTATAGCATACGCTAAAGAAACTTTCAACTATCTCTTTTCAACATATTATAAACAACCGATCTACGACGCTGTTTAACTGCTCATTATGTCTGCATTATTTTTGAGCGTATATGGAATATGTAATAATTTTTAGCATAATTTAACTTAAAAAAATTTTATGTTTGAGTGAAGCGAGTTTAAAATTTTTGTTAAATTGTGCGTAAAAAATTGCCCAATATTCCATCCTAAGCGAAAAAGTGATGCAGGTATAGTGAGTACTTACTACGCTGTTGCCATATTATACATGGGCAATATTACAGCTGCCACCATAGTTCCCACCGCAATTCCCATAATAACCATAATAATTGGCTCCATTAATGTCATCAAATTATCGATTGTAGTATTTACCTCACGCTGATAAAACTGAGCCACTCTACCTAGAATCATATCCAATTTGCCCGTCTTCTCTCCAATACTCGCCATTTGTGACATCATCTGAGGAATCAATTTCGAAGTTGACAACACACTTGACATAGGACTTCCGTCCTCTACTTCTTCCGTTGTTTTTTTGATTAATTTCGCAAAAACCTTATTATTTACTACCTCACCAGACACCTTAAGACTCTCAGTTACAGTAATACCACCGGAAATCAAAGTCTCCATCGATCGTGAAAAACGAACAATATAAATCTTTTGAAACAACTTACCAAATATTGGCAACTTAAGTAATACATAATCAGCAACATATCCACCTTTTGGAGTAGCAACATAGTACTTAAAACCAACGCCAGCACATATTGCACCGATAAAAATCAATATCCAATAATTTTGCATAAAATCAGACAATCCTATTAAAATTCGTGTAGCAATAGGTAACTCCACGCCTGATTCAGTCAATACACCAGTCAATTTTGGCACAACAAATACCATCATCACGACACCGACAACAGTCAAACCAGTCATAACAAAAGCAGGATAAGTCATAGCACCCTTAATCTTTGACATCATATCATAATCCTTTTCCACTTCATCGGCCAAATAAGTTAATGACTCTGCTAATTTTCCAGAACTTTCGCCACCTCGTATTACACTAGTATGAAAACCAGTAAATACCTTTGGATGACGCGACATAGCATCAGACAGCCTAGAACCAGAATCAACCTCGTCTGCAACCTCTGAGATAAGCATTTTAAGCTTAATACTTTCAGTTTGCTCAACAATAATCTTTAAAGCTTGCACCATTGCAACATTAGCAGAAACCATAACCGAAAATTGCCTAAAAAATATCACAAGATCACGAGTTTTAACTGATGAACCAAAAGAAATTACAAAGTTCTTCGATGTAGCCTTGATTTTTTGCGCTTCAACAAAAATAACCTTAAGGCCCTCAGCGACAACAAGCCCAGAAGCCTCTTTCTCACTCACCGCGTCCACCAACCCCTCCACTTCCTCGCCCTGGGTATTTATTGCTTTATATTTGAATACTGCCATATAATTATAGATTATATTCTTACGTAACTACTCACTATATCTGCATTATTTTTGAGCGCATATGGAATATGTAGTAATTTTTAGCACAATTTAACTTAAAAAATTTTATGTTTGAGTGAAGCGAGTTTAAAATTTTTGTTAAATTGTGCGTAAAAAATTGCCCAATATTCAATCCTAAGCGAAAAAGTGATGCAGATATAGTGAGCAGTTACATTCTTACTTCTTTACTAATTGTTTTTTCTTTACTACAGAACTTTTTTTAGATTTCTTTAGAAGACCCTCTACTTTTTCTACGACCTCAGAAGGCATAAAATGCGCCTTCACTAAATAATCATCTGCTCCCATTGCAAGCCCCCTATCAATATCTTTTCTTTGACTCAAATTAGTTAGCAAGATAATTGGTATACCATCAGTTTTTTTGTCTTTTTTAATCTCTCTTAAAAATCCAAAACCATCCAATTTCGGCATCAAAATATCAAGCAAAATAATATCAGGACTCTTTACTTTCACTAAATCTAATCCCTCCATACCATTCGAAGCTACGAAAACTTTATAATTTTCACCTTCAAATTTTGTCGAGTAAATATTTAATAAAAAATAATCATCTTCAACAATCAAAATTACTCCTTTTGGTTTTTGCTTTACCATATTTTACTAATATAAATAATTATTTATAAAACTTATAGAGAGCTAAATTATACATCAAATATAAAATCGCCTCTTCATATTTTTTAACCAGACACAACTCTAAATATTTCCTCCAAAGTAGTCTTCCCCTGTAGTGCTTTAATAATACCATCTTGCATTAAATCAATAAATGTTTGTGTTGCCTGCACATCGTCTAATGATATCGGTCTATCTGGCTCATATATCAATTTACGCAATTCATCATTAATATCAATGATCTCCGTAATAGCTAATCGACCAGTATATCCAGTATTTCCACATCGAGGACAACCCTCTCCCTTATAAAATTGAATCTTATCTACATCATAGCCCTTAATACGTCTTTTTAATACATCTATTGGGGTTTTTTTAAGACTATCATACACTTGCTTAGAAGCACTCTTTGGAAGATCTGCCTTTACTCGACAATTTGAACAAATTCTGCGAACCAATCTTTGAGCTAAAATAACATTAATAGTGGATGCCAACAAGAATCTCTCAGCATTCATATCGATCAATCTAGGAATTGCTCCAATGGCGTTGTTAGTATGCAGTGTTGATAGAACTAGATGGCCTGTTAAGGCAGCGTGTATGCCGAGTTCAGCAGTTTCATTATCACGAATTTCTCCGACCATCATAATATCTGGATCTTGTCTTAACAATGTACGCAAACCAGATGCAAATGTATAGCCAAGTAGAGGTCTAATTTGAGACTGATTTACTCCAGGCACATAATACTCAACCGGATCCTCCAATGTAGAGATATTTACACCTTCCTTGTTGATCAAGTTAAGTATTGAAAAAAGAGTAGTTGATTTACCAGACCCAGTTGGCCCAGTAATCAAAAATATACCATAAGTCTTTTTCATCTGCTCTCTAATAACCTTCCCTTCCCTATCCTCAAACCCAAGTTCCTCTAAAGTTGGAGCTCCTTTCGTAACATCTAAAATTCTCATTACAACCTTTTCAGTATCCACTAATGGAATAATTGAAACACGGAAGTCAATCTCATTATCATTAATAAGCAATCGAATACGACCACCCTGAGGAATTCTTGTTTCGTCCAATTTTAAACCAGCCAAAACTTTAATTCTTGCCACAACCGCATAGTGAATATTTTTAGGTAAAACCAAAGAAGTATGAAGTATTCCATCAATACGATATCTAACCCTAGTCTCCCTAAGCAATGGCTCAATATGAATATCACTTGCTTTACCATCAACCGCATGCCTAATAATAACAGAAACAATCTTTGTAACTGGGGCTGATTTAACAACTTCCTCAAGCTCTACACTTTCAACCTCCTTCTCTTTAATTTCAATCAACTCTTTATCATCCTCCTCCTTAGCCTGTAACGCGGAAACCACTTCCCTACTCATTGATTCGTATTGCTTCCTAGCATGATTATAGCTAGCAGATGAGATCAAAAAATATTCAATTCTTAGCTGCTTCTTTTTAGCCAAAAAATCCAAAGCACCGATTGCCTTAAAATCATCAGGGTTAACTAAACCAACCTTCATAGTTTTTTCATCTTTTTGAAAACAGATAGCCTTATAATTTTCCGAAACCTCATTCGGAATCATATTAAGATCCATGTCATTAATCTTTGCAGAAAAAAGGTTTATATATTCAATACCGCTCAAACTAGCCTTCAAATTAATTAACTTCTCTTCGTCAATAAGTTGTTTAGATATCAACACAAACTCTAAAGATTTCTTCTTTTCATTCGCTTGCTCTTCAGCCTTACTAATATTTACCTGACTTATTAAATTATTTTTTACTAGAGCTTTAATGAGCTCAGATTTTTTTACCATATATTCTAAACTTCAATATATAAAATTTATTTTATCTCAAAACTTTTAAACGGGTCTTTTTTGCCCAAATTTATATCAATAACCTCAGCCGAATTTTCTCTAAGTGATCTAAACTTAGGATCATAAAATAACTCAATATCAAAATATCTTTGTATTTTAGACATTACATCCTCCCCATCCACCTTATCCTTATTAATATCCACAATAGCACTCGATCTTGATCCATAATAAGCAGGTAGCCCCAGATCTGGCTCAGTCAAATCAAATGTCTTAACATAATAACTATAAGTTAAATAAATAGTTCCAACCACCATAGTAAGTATAATAGCTGAATGCACTGCTAATTTTTTCTTTTGTGTTACTTTTGTTGCAATTAACATTTTATTTTTGATAATAAGCAAGAATTATTAAACTAGAACCCTTTCCCCCAGGTGCAAAAGTTAATGATTGTATATCCATCAATCTTAAATTATTCTCAAGCGATCTTAACAAATTCTTAAAACCTAAATAATCAGCTCCCACAACATTAATATTAATTTCCGCACTACCAATGTCTGGTGTTAAATTTTTCGCCTCCCTAGTAGTAATATTAGAAAGAAACAGCCCATTTTGCATCATAATAACCTCCATCTGTTTTATCAACTCCTCAAGCTCAATTTTCTTCGGTAAAATTTTATCCAACTTGGCTATATTCTTACTATCAATACTGTCATAAACAATTGTTAATTCTTCCAACCTAGACAACTCACTCTTCAATGACAAATATCTTTGTTCACGCACCGCAGCCTCACTTCCTACTCGCTCATCTGCTGATTGCTTCTTTGGCAAAAGAATAAAAAAATAACTACCGATTAAAATACCAAGTACAATAACAATAACAATTGTATTAAAATAATACCCTAGATAATAATTTATTTGTTTTTGATACGGTATATTCATTTTATTTTTTAAATACTTCAGGATTAATCTCTATATCGATACTAAAATCAACCAAATCTACTGCTCCACCTTCCGAGCCAGAAACACTTCCTCCAGTAGTACTAACCATAAATACATTCTCATTCGTTCTCAAAGATTTTATTTGCTCCGCCAACACATTAAAGCTACGAGCCTTTGCGTTCAACGCGTACTCACCAGACACATCACCTGAAAAACCCGACAAATACACATCATCAGATATTGAATTTTCAAGAAACTTAAAAAAATTGGTCCAATATATATGCTCTGACAATAAACCCTTTACAAGTTCCATTTTCTTTTGAAACCTTAAAATATTATCTACATTTCGATTAGCTACTTCTATTTTCTGATTTGTTTGATCAATTTTTTCTAATAACATTTCACTAACTACCTGCTTTTGAGCCTCCTGAACATCCAGATATCTATAAGATACTGCTACCGTCCCAACAGCCACCCCAACTCCAACAACAAGCATCATTAAATTTCGTTTCCAGTTTATATATATTGCAACCTCTCCTCTAACAAGATTAGCTCTAAGAATATCAGGATTCATCCACTTAATCTTTTTTAACTCCTTCTCTCTAAGCTTTCTACCCGCCATATCCTCTTTAGCCTTAGCTTTAGCTCCCTTATCAATTTCATTTTTGGCCTCAACTTTCTTTTTAGCATCATCGGTTACTTTATCGCGAGACAACACTCGATGTAAAAAAGATTTTTTACTAACTAATTGTTTCCTTTCTAATTCCTTATCATTAATTTTTAACATCTTCTCTGCCTCAATAGACGCTACCTGATCAGCTTCCTTTTTCTCACCCGATTCTTTTTTAATAAGAGACTTCTTTCTTAAATCTAAAAGACCTTTTGCAGTTTCAGCTTTCTTTTTAGCTTCAGCTTTTTTTGATGCATTTTCTTGAAGTAAGTATTGAAGCTTTTGCTTCATAAAACCATCTTGTGTTTTTTCTTGGCCATTAACTATACTACCAATTTTTCTTCCACGAAAAGCATTCACCAAACCACTAAAGGCGGAACTCAATTTCACTTGCCTACGTCTCTTTGCTTCCGCTCGCAATTGCTCTCTAGACCTACGCGCAGAAGCTTTTCTTTCCTTTTCTATTAAACTTTTTTTCTTCAGCGTTTTTGTGTACAACTTTGCAGCTTTCAAATACTTAATTCTCTCATTTTCCAACAACTCCTTCTTTTTCAATCTAGCATCTTTTAATGCTTTTCTTTTCTCTATAAATCCACGCCAAACTATCTTAAAATTATTACTTTTTGCCTTTTTACTCTTTGCTTTTGATTCTTTTAATTTCCTTAAAGCTTCAGCCCTTTTCAGCACAGAAGCTTTTTTATTTTCTTCTGCCAAAATCTTAGCATCAGCATGTACCTTCAACATCAATAATTTGTTTTTCTTTTTATCTAATAACTTCTCTTTTCCAAATAAAAAATCTCTCAGATTAGTTACTGGCTTAGAATTCACTAGTGTATCTTTTTTTTCTGCTACTGATTTACCTTGAGCCTTCACTGAAGTCTTTTTTAATTCTAAAGCTACCACTTCGCGAGACTCTTTTGCAGCCTTTTTTTCTTGCACCTTTTTTTTATTTTTAACTTTTAATGCAAGCTTTCTAGCTTTTTTTATCTCAAGCTTATTTCGACTTTCTTTTAATAAATCAATTTGCTCCTTTTTAATTTTATTAGCCTTCCCAGATGCAGTAAAGCTAGAAAAAAAAGAACTACGCTGTAGCTCATTCTTTAAAGAACTAAGCATTTTAGCGCGAGCTTCTTTTAAATCAATTTTAGAATCCCCCCTTTTGAGCATAGATGTTTATATTATTAAAAATATTTTTTTGAACCAAAGCTTTAATAAGACACACAAGAAATAGTTTAAGCGACATCTCTCATTGCCAGTCCAACCGCAACCGCCATCTTCGGACCAATTTGATCCAATGTCTCTCGTAAATCATTGGGATAAATTACTCTTGCCCAAGGATCACCCACAACAACCTTCTTGTCCAATTCTTTTGATAATAACGTACTAAAATTAATCAACATAGATGAACCACCCGATAGAATTATTTTTTCAACTTCAACATCGTTGCTATTTTTAAATAGATTTAACGCGTATTTAATTTCATTTACAATCGGGGAAAGAGTTTCTTTGATTGTCTTTGGAACCGTCTCTTCAGCTAGGTCCAATGAGCTTAAACCTAAATCACACTTAAATTGTTCTGCTCTACCGATATCTACTTTTAGGCTTCCTGCAACAGCCCTCGAAATAAGAAGTCCACCAATATCAATACTTCGGCTGTGCATAGGTATAGAATTAATAATCATTGAAATATCTGTAGTATTTGCTCCCACCTCAACAATAAGAAATGGAGACTTATCATTCCCTACTAAAGCCCTAACCAACGAAAAAGTTTCCGTTTCAAGACTTAATAAATTTAGCTGAGCTTTTTTAAAAATATTAATATAGTTCGTTACAAGATTTTTTGGCGCACCCGTAATCAGTACCTTTATCATATCATCGCCTTGCTTTTCTTCATTACCCACTACTCCAGGATCTTCAATCTTTCTCCAATCCAATACCATCTCATCAAGAGGTAATGGAATTATTTTTTTTGCCTCCCATCTAACTGCAGAGTCAAGTGATTTTTCTGGAGCTGACTTTAAACTTAAAACAGAAGAAAACACTGCAAATGTTGGTAAAGCGCCAACTACATTTCTCGACTGAATTTTACTTTTTTTCAAAACCTCACTAATCGATCGAGCAATATTATCAACATCTAGTTTTGCACCAATATCAATCTTCTCAATTTTCTTCTCACTGAACCCATAGTTCGACAACATAACAGAATTTCCACTTTTCAACAGCTCAACAATCTTAACACCAGATGTGCCAATATCAACTCCGACAAAATTTTTATTAGAAGAAAATATTCCCATATTTAGAATTTATTTAAACTTAATTTTTTATCTATTATTATTAAACTAGAGCTTTTATATTCTACTTATTTATAATATAATGATTATAGGCTCTTAATGAATAGACAAGTACACTTAAAAAGTTTTACACATTTTACATTTCTATTATATCACAATTAAAAACAACTACCTAATTTATAAATGTGTACATTTTTACATAATTTAATAATTAATTAAAATAAATAAATGAATTTTTTCACTCAATATAAAAAAGTTTTTCTTGTTATTAGCTTTATCGGAATAGTGTTTCTAATCGCCTATGCAATATATAGTTTATTCTTTAAAGCAATGCTACCGACAGATCAGGATGAAGAGCCAATTGATATTACGACCCCATCTCCATTACCAATTGCCGGTGAAGGCAAAATAAATATTCAAGAGCCTACTGACACTGAAGAACTTCCAAGCAGCGAAGAAATAAAAAAACCAAGTGCGATCGCATTGGGCGGAATAACACAAGTAAAAAACATAACAGACCATGCTACTATAGGTAATAGCATTTCCATGGATGGTAAAAATGTAAACTTTTATGACAAAGAAGATGGTAAGTTTTACACAACAACTAGTGATGGCACAATCAAAGCTCTCTCAGAAAAACAATTTTATAATGTAGGTAGTGTCACCTGGTCTCCAATAAAACAAAAAGCTATTATCGAGTACCCAGATGGAGCAAATATCATTTATGATTTTGAAACAGAAAAACAAGTTACACTTCCGGCTCATTGGGAAGAATTTAAATTTTCACCCAATGGCGATAAAATAGCACTAAAAAGTATTGGGCTTGACCCAAATAATCGTTGGCTTGCAACTGTTAATGATGATGGCTCTGGGGCAAAGAAAATTGAATCAATTGGACTAAATGCCGAAAATATCCATACTAGCTGGTCACCGAACAACCAAGTAATAGGTCTAGAAACTGAGGGGATTGATGGAGACAGACAAAAAGTATACTTTATTGGACTAAACAAAGAAAACTTCAAATCAACTGTTATTAATGGAAGAGGCTTTGAACATCTTTGGACCCCACAAGGCGACAAACTAGTATATTCAGCCTACTCTTCACTAACAGACGACAAGCCAAGCGTCTGGACAGTCAACGCCTCAGGAGATTCAATTGGGTCGAATAGAAAAAGATTAAATGTCGAAACTTGGGCATCTAAATGCACAATCCACGATGAAAATAATCTATACTGCGCAGTTCCGGACGAACTACCAAAAGGTGCTGGAATATTTCCAGAACTAGCCAAAACTACCAATGATAATTTTTATAAAATCGACATTAAAACTGGAACAAAAAAATTAATAGCCATTCCTGAAAGCCAAGTATCAGCTTCCGATTTGATTGTCTCTGATGATGGTCAATATCTATATTACAAAAATAATACGACCGAAGGAATTCAACAACTAAAACTAAAATAATTTAAGAATTACATGCAAAAAAAAACAAAATTATTTATCATCGCCTCTTTTACAGCACTAATCTTTGTGCCAGTAGCTATCAAATATTTGAACTTTCAAGCATTTAAATATGCACCAGAAAAATCCGTTCAAGAACAAAAAGCCAACCAACAAACAAAAGAGTATCAAGGATACGACACGAGTGATCCCTTTATAACAAAAACTACCAACTTAGAGCAATTGCTGAAAGGTCCAATCATCACAGACATTGATGAGGTATTCGGCCCAGCAACTGCAAAGGTTACAATTACCTATTTTGGAGATTACGACTGTAAGCATTGCCTCAAACAACTAGAAACAATTAAAAGCATTGTAAAAAAAGAATATGCAAAAGACGTAAAATTTGTCTGGAAAGACTTTCTGACTAGCTCTGATAAAGAATCCCTTAGTTACAATTTAGCTATTGCCAACAGGTGTGCAGGAGAGCAAAATAAATTTTGGGAATTTCAAGATCAAATTATAAACATTAAAGAAGTTAATGTTTTCAACTCAATAGATACTGCATCAAAACTCAACTTAAATATCGATGATTTTAAAAATTGCACCGACAATAACAATGCAATATTAACCATCGAGGACAACAAAAAAGAAGGTTACGCATTGAATATACCTGGAGTACCATTCATATATATAAATAAGCAAGAATTTATGGGAGAATTAACTGAAGAAGAATTAAGAAGAGTAATTAAACTAGAATTAAAATAGCTCACTAAACCAAAAGGCACTCAATGTGCCTTTTTTGACACGAAAAATATTTAAATGTTAGAATTTAGATCTAAGTGTAAATAATCCCATGAATTTTAAAAAAATCAACAACTCAATAATTAGACTTGATCGTGACTACAGGCTAAACAGAAAATACTAGTTTTATTTAATTATTAATTACCCTATATATATGAACTACTCTACCCTATCTCAAAAAGACCCAGAAATTTACAAATCGGTTTACAAGGAAATCAAACGCCAATCAGAAGAAATGGAGTTAATTGCTTCTGAAAACTATGTCTCTAAAGCGGTTCTAGAAGCTCTTGCAACTCCACTAACCAATAAATACTCCGAAGGCTATCCTGGTAAAAGATATTATGGTGGCAATCAAGTAATAGACGAAGTAGAAACTATTGCTATCAATCGAGTAAAGAAACTTTTTTCCGCCGAACATGTAAATGTGCAACCCCTAAGCGGATCCCCTGCTAACGCTGCAGTTTACTTTGCTTTCCTTAAACCAGGCGATAAAGTTATGGGACTAAAACTTGACCATGGCGGTCACCTTTCACACGGTCACCCTGTAAACTTCTCTGGCATGCTATATAACTTTGTTCAATATGGTGTATCAGATAAAGACGGCTATATCAACATGGATGAAGTTGAAGAAATTGCTCTAAGAGAAAAACCAAAGATGATAGTTGCCGGATTCAGTGCATATTCACGCGAAATAGACTGGAAACGCTTTAAAGAAATTGCTGATAAGATCGGAGCGTTCACCTTTGGCGACATCGCTCACACTGCTGGACTAATTGCAGCTGGTGCTATGAACAACCCAGTACCAATATTTGATGTAACCTCAACTACCACACACAAAACCCTCCGTGGGCCACGAGGCGCAATAATAATGTGCAAAGCACAATTTGCCAAACAAGTTGACCGTGCAGTCTTCCCTGGCATGCAAGGCGGACCACACAACCATATGACAGCCGCTAAAGCAGTAGCCTTTAGAGAAGCGTTACAACCAGAGTTCAAAGAATATGCCGCCCAAGTCATAAAAAATGCTCAAGCCATGGCAAAAAGCTTTCTTGATCTAGGCTATAGAGTAATATCTGGCGGCACAGACAATCACTTAATCGTCGTAGACATGACCTCAAAAAACCTAAGTGGCAAAGAAGCTGAAGTTGCGCTAGAAAAGATTGGAATTTCTGTTAGCAGATCCACCATTCCAAACGACACAAACCCACCAATGAACCCAAGTGGTATAAGATTTGGCACTGCAGCTATCACAACAAGAGGTATAAAAGAAAAAGAAATCATCAAAATCGTTGAATTAATAAATAAAGCAATCGAGAACAAAGAAAACGATAATATATTAAGTGAAATAAAAAGCAATATTCGCGAAATGTGCTTAGCATTTCCAATTTACTGATGAACTATAACGAAGAATCAATCAAACTACACCAAAAAACAAGAGGCAAAATCGAAATTAAATCAAAAGTAAACCTAATCACCAGAGACGATCTTTCTCTTGCCTACACACCAGGCGTTGGTGCTGTCTGCCAAGAAATTGCTAAAAATCCGTCTAGCTCATGGACGCTAACTAATAGAGCTAACCAAGTAGCGATTGTCACTGATGGCTCTGCAATATTGGGTCTTGGTGACTTAGGCCCCGAAGCTGCCATGCCAGTTATGGAAGGCAAGTCGATAATATTTAAAGAATTTGCAGACATAGACGCAATCCCCCTTTGTATTAACACCAAAAATACAGAGGAGATAATCCAATTTTGCAAAAATATCGAACCCAGTTTCGCCGGCATCAACCTAGAAGACATCTCTGCACCAAGATGTTTCGAAATACTCAAAAGACTAGAAGAAGAACTTAACATTCCAATTTTTCATGATGACCAAGATGGCACCGCAATAGTCGCCCTCGCCGCCTTAATCAACGCCTGCCAACTAACCAATAAAGACATCAAAACATTAAAAATAGTCATAAATGGAGCAGGTGCAGCCGGCATAGCAATAGCTAAATTACTCTACTTCTATGGCATAAGAGACATAACCCTTGTTGATAGCAAAGAAATAATATGTAATCTTAGGTTAGATTTGAACCCTATTAAACAAGAGATCATAAAACAAATCAATCATGAAAAAAACATAAAAACTCCTGACAGTAGTAAAATTTGTGGCAACCTCGAAGATGCTTTTGTCAAAACAGATGTCTTTATCGGAGTATCCGTTGGAAATTTAGTATCCAAAGAGATGGTAAAGTCTATGAACGCTAACCCTATCATCCTTGCAATGGCTAACCCTATTCCAGAAATTATGCCCAACGATGCATACGCTGCTGGAGCAGCTATAGTCGGCACAGGCAGATCAGACTTTCCCAACCAAATTAATAATGCCCTAGTATTCCCAGGAATATTCAAAGGCCTTCTAGAAAACAAAGTAAAGCATGTCACCAAAGAAATGAAAATCGCCACCGCCATAGCTATCGCCCAGACCATACAACCCACAAAAGATCAGATCCTTCCCTCTATCACAAACAAAAAAGTAGTTGACGCCATCGCAGAGGTTATAAGATAAACTCAAAAAAAGAGCTTTCACAAGAAAGTTCTTTTTTTTATAATCATGATTAAGTTATTTTACTCGACAATTATACCAAAAGGCTATGAATATCTATAAAAGTGTTAGAGGCACCTTTATTCTTTTTAACAATTAGATGAGCTCCGCTAATACTATGATTATCTCACAACAAGTTACACTTTATTTTAAAATTATCATTTCAAAATAAAAATTAATTTTTTGTAAATTTATTTTTATTGCTCCCTTCTCACCTTGAAAAAAATTAACCCTCGAGTTATAATAATAATCAATAATCTAGCCAGTGCATCTAGGTGCCTATTTATAAAGCTAAGACGATGAATCGCTAAAACTAAATCTACAAAATGATTAATTAAGTATTATAATTTATAAATATGAATAATTTAAAAAAAGAAGAAATTGAACAAATAATATTAGAATTTAAAAATTCTATTCAAGAAGAGACTAAAAAAGGTATCAAGGAAATAGAAGAAATTTTTAATAACTCAACAAAATAAATATATGTTTAACAAAATACCAACTAACAAAAGTCCACTTCAAAGTAATCCTATTGAGGATAACGTTGTTACAACTAATAGGTCAGACACCTTAGAATTTGGAGAATCCCTCAGAAAAATGGATGAATTAAGTAAAAAAAAGATTGAAAAAATTATAACGAGCATGCTTGAAGAATGCCAAACAAAAGAAGATATACAAAATATAATGAAAAGCTTAGTTGATACAGGCGAAATTGATACAATCGAATATAAAGAATTATTATTACTCATAAACTCAGATACTCCCGATAAAGACTTGTTTACAATAGGAATTAATAAAATAACAAATCTACCTGATTCTGTACGATTTAACTTTGTATCTGCCTTTCACAGAATATCCCAGAATATTGATGCTAAAAGTAAGACGAAGCAAGAAATAAAAGACAATATTAAAAGGCTATTTATTCTAACAGAAAATGAATATGAACGAGAAATTTTAATAGCAAGAGGATTTACAGAGTATCAAGTCAACGAAATTGTAAATATAGAAAAATCTGCATGGAACACTTTATACAATAAACTAATGGAACAAATTGACTTACTAAAAGAAGAAAATATTAACAATATAATTATTAATATTTATTCATTCCTAAAGAGAAAAAATAAAAAAATCAGTGAGGTTTGGAAAGGAGTGGCTATGCACACAAGCGAATATTAAAAAAAAGCGTCCTAATTGTTAGGGCGCTATTATTTTAGCAAATCTATTTTAGATCTTTTTTATAAACTGATCTTCTTCATAATTTTTCCAAATTCTGACTAAACCTTCATAATATATAACTTGATCGATACCTAACCACAGAAGAGAGAAGGCTCGTCTTACTGAGCCGCATAGCCTCATCTGCCTTTTTTTTGATGTATATTCAGACTTCTTTGCGTCATAAATAAGTAACACATAGGCAAACTCCTCATTAATTGTGAAATAAAATGCTGGGTCTATGTACATGTAACCAGGCTCATGCCATATTGAATACCTACCAATCCTAATAACCTTATCTTCATCTAGCTTACTCTCTTCAGCTAAACTAGTATTAAGATTGCCAAATCCAGGAACAGCAAGATCAAAATTAAAGAAAGTTTTATCTTTTTTCTTTATTTGTTTTGCCTGAAATATATCATATGGCACTCCTCCATAAGGAACGAGCTCTATAAGTCTTTGTGCATCAGACAATTTAAATGTTTTTACTTTTGGGTCAAGGAGCCGGACAAGTAACTCGCCTGCCTCCATTTTTTGATACATATCCATGAAGGACTCCTCAATACCTTTAATTGTTAAAGTTCATTTCTTAAACCAATATTAAACCTATAATGATATTAGCAAACTATTGTAACATATGTCAAATACAATCATAATCCTCTTCTTGCATAAGCTCCTCTTGAAAAAATTAACCCTCGAGCTATAATGTAATTATTATTATTAGATACAATATTATGGAAACTTTAAAAGGAACAAAAACAGAACAAAATTTATTAAAAGCTTTTGCGGGTGAATCGCAAGCAAGAATGCGTTATGATTATTTTTCTAAGCAAGCAAAGAAAGAAGGTTTAGAGCAAATTTCTGCCATTTTTTCAGAGACCGCATTAAACGAAAAAGAACATGCAAAAAGATTTTTCAAATTTTTAGAAGGAGGAGCAGTTGAAATAACAGCCACTTATCCTGCTGGCATGATTGGAAATACACTTCAAAATTTAAAAGAAGCAGCTGGTGGAGAATATGAAGAGTGGGCAGAAATATACCCTAACTTTGCTCAAACCGCACAAGAAGAAGGCTTTATTGAAGTTGCTACTGCTTTTCGCTTAATTGCAAAAGTAGAAAAAGCACATGAAGAAAGATACAAAAAGCTCTATAACAATCTAGAAGCTGGTATGGTTTTTAAAAGTGAGGAAAAAGTGATCTGGAAATGCTTAAATTGTGGCTATTTACATGAAGGAGATTCTGCTCTTGATGAATGTCCAGCTTGCCTACACCCCCAAGCTCATTTTCAAATTAAAGAAAGTAATTACTAAAGAAACGTAAGAAAGCACAAATAGACATTAAACTTACCTGGATTACCACCGTCATTGCCGCTAAAATTTTAAGCATACTTGTCAACAATTGACATTATATAAACTTTGATAAATAATTAACTTACTATGAAGTTTAACTTATCAAACAATCAAATTACTTTGCACAAGAAATTTATGTTTACATACTGGCCTTGCCTAGAGATTGATTTTGGTTTGTGTAAATTTTAGCTCCTCAGTAATAAATTTATCTAGACCTAAGTCAGTCTCAAGGGACTGACTTTATTGTTCATTCCAATTAAATACAACCAAAAAGGAAATACCATGTTCAATATTGTTATATGTAACAATTTGTCATTTGCAGATCTTCGAGACTTACACAACCGTGGTATGCCAGTCATTAAAACACCTCATGTTGGGAATATGTATCCAAACAACCTTGCTGTTGCGAAGATAGGCATCCCCCTACTGTTAAATGATAGAACGATAGGTTATAAAGACAAAAATTTTCATCCCCATTTAATTATTCAAAGTGGTAAGTATGAAGCTATTGCTTGTGATAAAAAATTTACCCCTCACAATGTATTTCAAAAACGAGTAAACGGATACGAGATCGGCTCAAGTGTCGTTAACATTCACACAGCAAAGCTTCGCAGAATTTTTCCCAATACCAGAATCGAAACCTACACCGAATATCAGCAAAGGCATATCTCAATATTCACAGAAATTGTTAATCTTCTCCTAAGAAATTATTATCAATTGTTTGGAAAATATGTAGACACCAATGGAACCATTCATCTTATTCAGCCAAGTAATGAAAGCTCGATAAGTAAAGATAAAATTTTTGGCATAACAAATGCTCATGAAGGCTGGTTGCTTCCCAACATAATAACAATATTGATATGTGGAATTTGTGAAATTTTAGACTACCAAACGTATCAATCATATCACCTTTCTGGACCAGACATGGTTCGCTACATTGGCCAACTAAGACCTACTCTAAACGATCTTTATGACCATATTTGTAAACACTCTTCTTTACCTATTCCGCCACACCTTGATTATTTCTTAATACCAGCCTCAGAGATGAGATTTGCAGTTCACAAATCTCAAGAATCTATTCTTAATGATCTTATTGATAGCTATCTATCAACCAAAACCAATAGACAAAATAGATCATCTCAGATGCAAAGTGCGACAGAAGACCAAAAAAAAGAATTAATCGCAACAATAACTAGAGAGAGAAAAGCTCACAATAATGTTTTTGCACAAGCAGTGAATACGTGTAAAGGTATATTTTATGATATCCATTCTGCAAAATATCTTAGCCAACATGACTTATTTGAGTCTTCAGATCTCTACGTTCATCCTTGGGGTATCAAGACTCCCATCGAGGAAATAGTACATACCGTAAAATACATGAAAAAATTTCTCCTATAGGTTGATTTGATTTAACAAAAACTTAGGGTTAGTCACACAACTAACCCTAAGTAATTCATTTATGATTTCATCACTAAAAACAATTGATCTTCATCAAGACATATTATTAAACACAAAATATCCAGATTCTCAAAAAGACGATTCTCAAACTAGCTTTGATATGCTTAAAGCAGCAAACATTAAAATTGTTTTAGGTTCTGTTTTTCCCATACCACCACAAGAAAATTTTTTTCACCCCAAAGTTAATTCTCTAATAACAAGTGATATAAATTCATATATCAATCAATGCAAACTAGATATTAATTTTTCGATTATTTTTAATAAAGAAATTCTAAACGATATCATAACAAGCCAAACTAAATACGGCATAATAATCCACATAGAAGGACTAAATGTTTTTAAAGACCAATGCAGTGATTGGAGACTTTTAGAAAACTGGTTCAATTTGGGCCTCCGATCGATTGGTCCAATCTGGAATTTACACAATAGCTTTGGAGGTGGTGCACAAGACAATCAAATAGGTTTAACTAGCCTAGGTCATGAACTAATTGAATGGGCAGAAAACAAAGGAGTTCTTATAGATTTCGCTCACATGAACCCAAAAACTTTTATGGGAGCCGCTAAAATATCCAACAAACCAATACTAGTAAGTCATGGAAATGCTTATGATTTATGCTCAAAAATAAGGAACTACGATAAATTACAGCTCAAGCAAATTGCCGAGTCAAATGGTGTTATTGGTATATTTTTTGCTGGTAATTTTATTAAACCTAGTGGGCAACTAAACCTTCAAGATGTTGTAGATCATTTTGATTATATTAAAAAAACTATTGGGATCAATCACATATCTATCGGGTCCGATTTTGGTGGAATTATTAATCGAAAAATTAATGGCCTTGCAAAATCAACCGATCTCCCCGCCCTATATCAAACCCTAGAAAAAAGAGGATATACCCAAAATGAAATTCAAAAAATATCTTACGAAAATGCACTTAGAGTATTAAATAGTAATATACAATCCTAAGCGAAAAAGTAATGCAGATATAGTGAGCACTTACATAATATCTTTCATTGTACCCGCCACCATCTCATCAATATCAATACTTTTTTCAGCTAGCTCAACCTCGCTTAATTTTGCTTTTGTTTCTGGATGCTTTGGAATAAAACGAGTGCAACAATCATCATGTGGTTTAGCCGAAATATCGTACGTACCAATAAAACGGGCCTTTTCTATTATGTCTTCCTTATCAAAACACACTAAAGGTCGAATTATGGGCAAATTTACAACGGATCCAATAGCACGCATATTTTCTAAAGTTTGAGAAGCCACCTGACCTACTGCTTCACCAGTCACAAGTGCTTTGCAATTTTTCTTAAAAGCTAAGCTTTCAGCAATTCTCATCATAGCACGACGATATAAAACAACGCGTAACTTTTCCGGACACTTCATTATAATCTCTTTTTGAATATCAGCAAACGGAAATAAATAAATTTTAGAACTCGAGCCAAACTTCTCTAACACCTTTACCAAAGCCTTCACCTTATCAACGGAGGCTTGCGAAGTATATGGCATAGAATGAAAATGTAAAAATTCAACTTGAATCCCTCGTTTAAGAGCAAACCAAGACGCAACCGGAGAATCAAAACCACCAGATATTAACACCATCGCCTTACCGCTTGTTCCAACTGGCATCCCACCCATACCCTTTATTTTGTCATAATAAACATAAGCTTGCTTACCTACTAATTCTATGTGACAATTTAACTCTGGGTTTTTTAAGCTAACCTTCTTGCCATAGAGATCAACAACAGATGCTCCAATTTTAGTATTCATTTCAGGTGAGTCCATCGGAAAGCTTTTATCTGACCGTCGAGTGCTAATGCGAAAAGTATTAAACTCTCTATTCTTCAGACTTTTCAAAATTTCTTTCTCTATTAGATCGAAATTAGCTTCAATTACACAAACAAAAGAAAAGTTAGCAATGCCAAAAATTTTTTCCAGTTTATCACTTACCATATTTATCTCGTCAACACTAAACTCCTTTTTATAATCAACCAAAAAACGACCGAAGATTCTTCTGCAAGTAAAATCACCATCCAGCACTCCTTTCAAAGCCACTTTAATATTTTGAACTAATTGGTTTTCAAAAAAATCCCTATTACCACCTTTTAGTCCAATTTCAGAATAATGTATAATAATCATATAAAATTTTAATTTAATTTATTATGCCAGAGTTACCAGAGGTTCAAACCATTGTAAACGATTTAAACCAAAATATCAAAGGCGAGACTATTAGTCGATTTTGGAGTGACTGGAATAAAGGGATCAAGATTTCACTGTCCAAATTCAAAAAGAAAAATAAAAACGCTAAGATTGTTGACGCTGCAAGAATCGGCAAACACATAATCATCCACTTAGATAATAATTATTCTATAATAATCCACCTAAAAATGACAGGACATTTATTATACAAAAGGAAAAATTTAGACTCTCCCATTTTTCAAGAACGAGTTAACAACTACGTTCATCATATCTTTTACTTCATAAGTGGCAATACTTTAGAATTTTCTGATTTGCGAAAATTTGGCTGGCTAAACCTAGTTCCCACCAAAAATGTTAACGAACAAAAATCAATTAAAAAACTAGGCATTGACGCACTTCTATTAACTTCTATAAAATTCAAAAACTTGATAAATAAATATCACAAAGCTAAAATTGGTATATTTTTACTTAATCAGGATATAATATCTGGCATTGGCAATATTTATCGAAGTGAAATATTATTCGATGCTCGTATTAATCCAAAAAAACTTAATAGCAAGTTGTCTAACGTGGAAGTAGAAAACATCTTAATTTCAACAAAAAAAATATTAAAAAAAGCTATAAAGCTAAGAGGCACAACCGATTCTGATTATAGAGACACTAAAGGTGAATCAGGAAAATTTCAAACGCAACTTAAAGTATACAGAAAAGAAAACCAACCATGTGTTGCTTGTGCCAAAATAATTACAAAAGAAAAGCTAGCTCAAAGAAGTGTATTCTACTGTCAATCTTGTCAAAAATAAAACCTCCTACTTTCGTAAGAGGCACTAAACAAAGAACACCTAAAAATTCCAACTACTTAGTTTTACGTAAAAACGTAAAACAACTTATAAAAAAGAAACAAGACTCACAATCTAAACTTTTAACCCATCCAATCTCATGACTTCTCCTACCACGACAAGCCGCATCTCTCACCATCCAACAACACTTACCAGCATGCTTCTCGGTTATTATACCTTCTGGACAATGAACAACAGGAACCGGACAAAACCGACCATCATGTCCGACCGGTTTTCTTACTCCTCTGCCACAGTCCATAGCCTCCCAACAATTTAAGCCCCGTCCTCGTATCAATGCTGCTTGCTCTAAAATATTCTCAATATGATCATCAGCTTTCATTACTACTCCCCATTGGATTGTTAGTAAAAACATTTCAAAAGAACAATATTTCTATAAATCGTTTAAAACAAAAATAATGTCAATCAATGTCAACACTTATATAGTATACACCGTCCCTTCATAAATTCAAGTATATTTATCCCCACTTTAATTGACTAAATAATACAACTAAGGTAAGCTTAAAATAATTAAATTACTAATATACTTTAGTGATTATTTTTATATAATTATATGAATGTCAGTGAACTTGCAAGAAATCTAAAAGTGACACCTCAAGAGCTCCTAAGAACATTACCGGAGATCGGTTTTGATATTGGCGCAAGAGCTATCAAAATTGACTCTCGAACAGCACAAACCATCATTAGAGACTGGCGACGACTAACAACTCAGTTAAAAGAACAAAAAGAAGAGGAAGAAAATAAACTTAGAACCGAAGAGCGAATCAAAATAAATAAAAAGGTCTTAATTCCCAAATTTGTTAGCGTAAAAGATTTTTCAAATATACTTGGATTACCTGTTAGTAAGGTTTTGCCAGAATTAATGAAAAACGGAATCTTCACTTCTATTAACGAAAAAATTGACTTTGACACAGCTTCTATTATTGCAACTGACATGGGCTTTGAAGTAGAACAAAAAATTCAAATTGATGATGAAAGTAGCACAGGCGCAGATCAATTAAAGAATATTTTAGAAAATAAATCCAAGGTCGATAAAACAAAAAGACCGCCTGTTATCGTTGTAATGGGTCATGTCGACCATGGAAAAACTAGTCTACTTGATGCTATCCGCACAACAGATGTCATGAAAGGAGAAGCTGGTGGCATTACTCAACATATTGGAGCCTACCAAATTGAACGTAAAGGCGAATTGATTACCTTTATTGACACACCTGGACACGAAGCTTTTTCTGCTATGCGTTCTCGTGGTGCACGAGTTGCTGATATTGCTATTTTAGTTGTAGCGGCTGACGATGGAGTAAAACCACAAACCATCGAGTCATACAACATGATAAAAAATGCCGGTATTCCATTTATTGTTGCAATTAATAAAATTGATAAAGATGGTGCAGACATCAATAAAACAAAGCAAGAACTTTCAACCATCCTTAATATTACTCCAGAAGATTGGGGAGGTAAAACAATTTGCTCACCAATTTCAGCCAAACAAAAACAAGGCGTTGAAGAACTACTAGACATGGTTCTACTTACCGCAGATGTTGAAAGCGACAATATTATCGCCAATAAGAATGGTGGCGCTATTGGTACGATTATTGAATCTCGTATTGATAAGGGTGAGGGTCCTGTTGCAACAATACTAATCCAAAATGGCACACTGAGACTTGGCGACCAATTGTGTTTTAATAACATGATTTATGGTAAAGTGCGTGCTTTAAAAGATTTTCATGGGAAAAATATAAAGTTTGCCGAACCATCCACTCCAACTAAGATTATCGGTCTAAAAGTTTCTCCGAAAGTTGGAGATATTATGCAAACAGGCGCGGGTGACGGAACCAAAACAAAATTTAAAAAAATCAGAACCAACGCAAGCAGAGAAATAACCAAGGATAGTTACGATGAATCTAGTGAAACTCTAATCGCAAGACTTAATATTATTTTAAAGACTGATGTACTTGGATCTGGTGAAGCTATCGAAGACTCTTTGCTAAAACTCAATACAAAAAAAGCCATTGTTAAAATTGTTTCAAAGGGCCTAGGAAATATTACAGAAAGTGATATTGCAAAAGCTGAAGCGACAAAGGCTAAAGTACTTGCGTTCAATGTAAAAATACCACCAACAGTTGAAGGTTTAGTGAGAGATAAACAAGTTGAAGCAAAAATTTTTCATATTATTTACGACTTGATCGATTACTGTCAAATTGAGCTAAACAAGATAATTAAACCTGAATACATCAGAGTAGAGATAGGAAAACTTAAAGTATTAAGTATATTCCGAACAGAAGCTAATTCTCAGATTATTGGTGGCAAAGTGCTTGATGGTGAAGTCACAGAAGACGCTTTAATTGAAGTTTTTCGAAACAAAAAGCTTATCACTACAGGAAAATTAACTAACCTACAATCCGGCAAGCAAAATGTGCACAGCGTTGAAATAAACAAAGAATGTGGATTAAAATTTGAAGGAAAACCACTCATAGAAGAAGGATGTATATTGCAATTTTACAAGAATGAAAAGATCACTAAAGAAGACTAATAGATATCACTTATGTCTCGAATCACACAAGTAAATGAACTCTTAAAGAACAATCTATCGTATATTATTACCAGAGAAATTGAGATAGGCGATGCTTTATTAACAATAACTTATGTAGATACCTCACCCGACCTGCAAAATGCCAAAGTCGGTATATCTGTGCTACCAAAAAATAATACGGGAACTGTTTTACACAAATTAAAAAATAGCACTGTACAAATAGTTCAAAAACTAAACAAAATAACTAAAATCAGGAAAATGCCTAAGTTAAACTGGGTTGTTGATGATACAGAAAACAGACTAGCAGACATGGAAGAATCTTTTTTAGAAATAAAAAGTGAAAGACAAAGGACAAGATAAACTACCAAGAAATGTTTAGTCTACTCCACAACTTCGAACCTACTCCTATAATACTCTCAATTGGCTTTATCAAGATTTATTGGTATGGTCTTTTTATGATCATCGCAATTTTAAGCGGACTCTTTGTTAGCTTTAAAATTGGTAAATACCATAATTTAAAAGAAAAAACTATTCTTGATTTAGCCTTCTATTTAATTATATTTGGCATAATTGGAGCTAGAATTTATGACGTATTTCTAGAACTTCCCTACTATTTAAAAGATCCAACCGCTATATTTAGAATCTGGCAAGGAGGCTTAGCAATTCATGGCGGCTTACTTGGTGGCGCTATAGGCCTTTATTATTTTACAAAAAAAAACAACTCATCTTTGATTAAGCTAGGAGCCATAATTGCACCAGGACTAGCCCTTGGACAAGCAATCGGTCGATGGGGAAACTACTTTAATCAAGAACTCTTCGGATTACCAACCACTCTGCCTTGGGGAATCCCAATAAATATTATAAATCGACCGGAACTCTACATAACCAATACTTATTTCCATCCCACATTCCTATATGAATTTACTGGCAATTTAGTTATTTTTGGAATACTGCTATACTTAAATTTAACAATCATCAAACAAATCAATAAAAAATCCTCGCAAGAATCAATTTTTAAAGATCAAGAATTAAAAAAGGAGGCAATCGACTTAAAATTTGTCATTTTGGCTTATCTATTTCTTTATTCACTTCTTCGACTTAGCTTAGAGCTTGTTAGGATTGACTATACCCCCACTCTCTTTGGTATACGCTGGCCTCAAATTATTAGCATAATTATTATTAGCAGTATAATTTATTATAAAGTAAAAAATAAGGAATAACTTATAAAAATATGACAAATACATACATAATATCTCTTGGTGGCTCTTTGATTGCTACTCAACAAGGAATTGAAGTTAATTTTCTAAAGGAATTTAGGGAAGTTATAATCAACCAAGTTTCTAAGGGTGATCGATTTTTTATAATAACAGGAGGTGGGCAAATCGCAAGAACATCGATCGAATCAGCCAACGAAATAGTCGCACTAAATAATGAACAAAAAGATTGGATAGGCATAGCTGCTACTAGACTAAATGCAAGCATAGTACGAAATATTTTTTCCGAGTATGGTTATGAAAAAGTTGTACATAACCCAAGCGAAGAAATAAAAACAGATAAACCAATAATTGTTAGTGGTGGATGGAAGCCCGGACACTCAACTGACTTTGTTGCTGCTTTCCTAGCCGAAAAACACAATATCAAAACAATCATTAATCTGTCCAACATTGACTATGTTTACACAACTGACCCACGGGAAAATCCAGAAGCCACACTAATCAAACAAACTAGTTGGTCAGAGTTTCAAAAGATCGTCGGCACTCAATGGGAACCAGGTTTAAATGCACCATTTGACCCCATAGCATCACTTAGGTGCGCCGAATCTACTACAAGGGTCATAATATGCCATGGTAAAAAAATGACCAACTGGGTTAAGATTTTCAATGATGAAGAATTTGAAGGAACAGTAATTCAATAAACAATATAAACACTAAAAAAAACGTAACTGCTCACTATACCTGCATTATTTTTGAGCGCATATGAAATAAGCAGTTACTAAAAAAAACACCTCGCTTAATTGTTATGCGAGGTGTTTTTGCTATTTATATTTCGCTGCAGAACATACTATAAAATATTGCTGAATTTTAAATAATATCCTCGCAACAACCATAAATATTGGAACGCAAAAACCATTAACACGCCAAGCCATATACAACTCGCTCCATCCAGCTATTCTCTGTTTTAAACTTTTTGCACTATGCCCACACTCCCGCATATAAACCAAAGACTCGTCGATATAGGCTATTTTTATTCCACGCTTCAGCACCCTTAACATAAACTCATAATCTGCTGCGATGTTAAAATTTAAATTAAATAAACCTTGCTTAGAATAAACATCTCTTTTACAAAAGAATGTTGGGTGTGGCGGCATCCAACCATACTTTAGTCTTCTTTGCTCATACTCTCCCGCCTTCCAATATCTCTTTATTTTTCCTATATTATCTCTTTCTACATAAACTAAATTACCATAACAAGCATCAATATCATTTACTTCGAAGCTTTGTGCTACCCTTCCTAGCACTTCATTATTAAAATAAAAATCATCAGCATTAAGTATCCCGACGATATCTCCAGTTGCCAACTTTACCCCCTTATTCATAGCATCATAAAGACCACTATCAGGTTCAGAAATAACCCTCGTGATTCTAGAATTTTTTCCCTTACTCCTCATGACAATATTCAATGTTCTATCTTTCGATACTCCATCAACAATAATATGTTCAATATCTAGATAAGTCTGATTGTTAACAGAATCTATAGCATCTTTGATAGTCGCCTCGCTATTAAGACATACTGTTATGATAGATATTTTCATAAACTAAAAAATCCTTTGACTTGCTTGATAACAAAATCTTGCTCGTCTTCTTTTAAGAAAGGATAACAAGGTAAAGACAAAATCTCCTCTTGAAATTTATCTGTATTAACAAGTACTACATTGTCATACTCATCCTTATAACAAGGTTGTTTATAAATTGTCACAGGATAATGAACCAAAGAATCTACCTCATTTTTCTTAAGATGATCTCTAAGATTATCACGCTCCCCATTCAACACTCTTATGACAAACAAATGAAACGATGAAGAACTATTGTAATTATTAATTTTAATTTGCTCAAGATGCCCAAGTGATTCAATATATTTTTTTGCAATTTCTTTACGCCTTTCAACGGCCTTATTTAATGAATCCAATTTAACATTAAGCAAAGCACACTGCAAAGGGTCAATCCGATAATTCGTTCCTTTAATTTCATGATTATATCTGCCATTCTGTCCATAATTTCTATATTTTAAAGAAAAATCTCTTACTACCTCTTCATTAGTAACAATTATCCCCCCCTCTCCAAATGCGCCCAAATTCTTTGTTGGATAAAAACTAAAAGCTTTGCTATTCACAGCTGACTCATTGATAAATTTGCAACCATGAGCCTGACATGCATCTTCTATCACGAAGATTTTATACTTTTTAGCTAACTCATTTATTGGTCTCATGTCGCATACCCCACCAAATAAATGCACTGGCAATATTGCCTTAGTTTTACTTGTAATTAATGACTCGATTTGTTCAACATCGATTAAAAAATTTTCATTAACATCGCAAAAAACTGGCTTTGCACCAACACTTGAAATAGCCAAGCTCGTTGCAACTGCACTATTTCCAACAGTAATGACCTCATCGCCACTTTTAACATCATAAGCTCGTAAAATAACTTCCAACGCGGCTAGTCCGGTAGAAACGCCTACGGAATATCTATAACCACAATATTTTGCAAAATTCGCCTCAAAGTTTTCTACATCCGACCCAAGAGCATAAACTGCATTTTGACCGAATAGCTTAAAAGCTTTAATAAATTCCTCTTCAAAAAAATCCCACTCTCTACATAATTCAATAAATGGCACCTTCATAATAAAAGAAAGACTTAGACAAAATCAAGTTCATAAATTTTGACTTAATCCCTAATTACATATTTTAAAAATTCCTTATAATCTCTTATATAATCAGATTCACTATAATAATCACTGGCCACAACAAGTATAACACAATCTATCGAGAACTTAGTCATTGTATGCCACAAAAAATTGCCTAACTTTATACCTACACTAGGATCATCCATTATAATGTCTTGTTTGTTAATACCATCATCTAAATGCAATAAAAATGACCCGTGAATACAAAAAATAATTTGCTCCAATTCCTTATGAGCATGCTTACCACGAATAGCAACACTATCACCAAAATTAGTAATATAATAAATACGTTTAATTTCGAATGGCACACTTCTCAAAGACTCCCCAATCACCAAGACCCCATCCGGAGAATCATCATAATGCTGTAAATTTACAATTCCCGAATTATTTACTTTAATTTGATTTATCATATCTCTAGTTTAATTGCTATCTTAAAAATGACCTTAGATAAAAAAGAATTAGTAATTTTCTTTTCACAAACTGCTTTAATCTTATTTCTAAAGTAGGTCTATTGTCAAAGCCATAAGTAAATTTCGGAAAATCATTGCGGATTTTCTTTATTATTGCATTTAAATGATCAACATATGGTGAATATACTACTTTTTCGTCAAAAAATGAAATTAAATATGAATTCAAATAGAGTGAAAAATTATCGTAACCATATATTTTCAATGAATGAAAATGAAAAAAAATAAGAGGATCTTCGTCTACAAAAACCTGATCTTTATAACTTGAAACAATATAACGATTTAAATTCCATGGAGCCAGATTCGCACCCTTTTGCCTCAAAACATGAACACCTTTAAAACGAGTCGGCCAATCATTAAGGTACATCTGATCACCAAACTTTCCATTTTCATGCTTAGAATAGCACCATTTAATACATTGCCTGCGCCACCACTCCAAACAACGCCGACCTTCTTTATCATTCTTTATACAAACCAAACTAACATTATAAATTCCAGATCTTTCCTCCTGATAATACAACTCCTTAGAATAATTATGCCTAACAATAAGAATTGAACCATCCCCGATCTCATCAAAAATTGGTTTAGGGGTTGAAAAAAAATAAAGATCAGCATCCAAATAAGTTATCGATCTAATTCTCAAATCAGTTTTAAAAATATGCAACATAAATGAAGAAGTAATCGTCCAACAATACTCCCCAGAAGAACGGCTTTTCTTTATTGCTAATAGTTCATTATCTTCTACATCGCTCAGTTTAATTAAAAAAACGTTTGGTAAATTCATACCAAGTAAGAGATCATAAATCTCACCATCCATACACAAAACCCATAAAACAAAATTTGAACAATGCTTAGCAAGCGAAAAATACATCGCCAACCCCCTATAGGCATAATTTTTATCAAATAAAGTACAGAAATTATATGTCATATTTTCTTCTTAGCTATTATTATATAGTCCAATGTAATCCAAGAATTCTTAAACAAAAAATCCAACGCAACAAATAATAACTGCACAGGAAAACAAAAAAATAAAGAAATTAACAATCTTAATAAAATATTTCTATTATTAAATTGCTCAAAAATAAAAGCCGAGAGCAACTGTCCGCAAACCCCAAATACTCCACAGGTAGAAGCTATTTCCTCGATCTTAAAACCAGCCTGATCAAATATTTTCTTATGTCCATATCGAGTATACCTTCTAAAATCATATGGAACTTCATGCTCATTCCAGATAAACGGCATAGTAAGAAAAATTTTACCGTCTTCTCTTAAAACCCTATAACACTCATCAAGTAAAATTTCAGGATTTACTGCATGCTCTAAGACTTGTGTGCAAATTACTACATCAAAACTTTCATTATTAAACGGGATTCTTTCACCATCAAAATATTCATCTGCGCTCTTTGCCACATCGCTATGCCCACCGCCATCAATATCAATGCCTATATACTTTTTATAGTTTTTAAACAAATTTTTGTAAGGCCTATTCCCACATCCGACATCCAAAATAATTTTGCCAGAAAATTCATTTAAAGAAAATTTTCTTATCTTCTTAAACAAGCCGGACCTAGCAATATAGTAAGGATTAATTGTAATAGAATACCAATTTGGATTAAAAAAATTCTTATTAATAATGTCTTTTAATTCTTTTCGCATAAATATAGAAAAAATCTTAAGTTAAGGATTTTTTCAATAGCTTGATAATATTTTTTATCCTAATAATATTTATAACCACTAGCATTTTCGTAGAAGTAAGATATTTATTTATATATTCTAAAACTTTCTCATTCTCTTCCATTAAAATCTTTTTAATTAAAATTGGAACTCCAGAAACCTCAACATCAAACATACTATAAGTACCGCTATGCGTTCCACTGTCATCATTCCCAATGTTATGCACCAAGGATTTGCCAGGGTAAAGAGTAAGTTTATTTTTTAAAAATGCTGACGCATGCCATCTAATCGCCCAAGAATTATTTAATCCGACAATTTGCATCTTAAGCATTTGTGAATATGGGTAAGCATTATCAAAATCAAACTTTTTAGTTAACTTTTTTTCTCTTAGCTCATTTAACAACTTCTGACCATCTGCCTCAAACATATCCCAACCCCTCTTCCATGTGCCCCAACCCCAACAATCAGCACCTTTAATAAAAAAAGTTTCTGGCAAATCCTCTTTAATTGGGTAGATATAACCATTAATACTGGCCACTTGCCTATCACATTCATACATATCGAGTGCATCATTCATATATTTCAGAAAATATTTAGAAGTCACCAAATCATCTTCTAAAACAACAATTTTACCATAATTATTAACAATTTCTGTTACACCATTAATAATAGACTTTGCCAAGCCATAATTCTCTTCTCTTTCAACAATATCAACAGTCTTAAAGCCAGAGATACTTTTCAAATATTTTCTCACCTCATGCACCCCTACCGCCGCATCTTTATTTTTTGGTCCATCAGAAAAAATAATTAAATTACTTTCAATGGCTAAGTCATTTTTTCGTAAAGCCTCAATCGTTTTACGAGTATGCTCAGGACGGTTATAAACAAATAGTGCTATTGGAGCTATTGGCATATTTCATTTAATAATATATTAACTATTCTCTCGCTAAACTTACCATCGCCATAAGGATTAATTACTTTTAACATTTGTCATATTACTATTGTTCATACTTGGTTACAACTTCCTCCATTCCTCCAAACATCTTAACACCTCCTTTTTCTAGCCACAAACATTTCTTACAAAGCCTTCGTACTGTTTTTATATTATGACTAACAAATAAAATAGTACGACCATCTTCTTTTACAATCTCTTCCATCTTAGCTAAACATTTATCTTGAAATTGCTGATCACCTACAGATAAAACCTCATCGACTATCAAAATCTCTTGTCGTAAATGTGCAGCTACTGCAAATGCTAAACGCATTGTCATACCTGTTGAATAGCGCTTAATTGGTGTATCTAAAAATTGTTCAACTTCTGCGAACTCCACAATCTTATCAAACTGTTGAATAATCTCTCGCCTTTTCATACCCAATATCATCCCACTCATAAAAATATTTTCCCTACCACTTAAATCGCCATGAAAGCCCGTCCCAGCCTCCAAAAGACTTCCCACGCGACCATCCAGCTTTATCTCACCCGTTGTTGGAGGAGTAATTTCAGAAATAATCTTTAAGAGAGTAGACTTTCCCGCCCCATTACGGCCAATCACTCCCAAAGTTTCTCCTTCCTTCACCTTAAAGCTTACATCTTTTAGTGCAAAAAATTCTTCTTGGAGAGCTAACCCAGCCACCTCCTTAGCCTTATTTTTAGCAAAAGAAAAAGGACTTTTAGCAATATTTGTTAAAACATCTCGCAGCGAAATATACCCAGCCGTTGCGTGCTGTATTTTATATTTTTTAGACAAATTGCTAACCTCAATGATATTCATAAAAATTCAATTAACAAATATAGGCCGGCTAACTTAAACTATGTCTGCAAAAAAACGTTCTGTTTTCTTAAAAAAATAAATACCTATAGATAAAAAAAACAGACAAACCACTCCAGAAAATGAAAGTAAGGGCCAATCAATTGGTCCACTATTTAGGGCAGACGATCTAGCTGCCTCAATCACCCCAGTCATAGGATTCAACTTTAAAATCCACTCATAGCTTTTAGCAATACTGGCTGGATAAATTACAGGCGTCATAAAAAGCAAAAGCTGAACAAAAAATGGTAGAACATAGCGTATATCTCGATATTTTACATTAAGTGATGCCAAAATTAAACCAGGACCAACCGCAACACCAAAGACCAAAAGAAATAAAAGCGGGAAAACAAATATTACCTCCCAATAAGGAACATAACTATAATAAATCATAATAAAGAACAAGATTACTAAGTTAATCAAAAGATCGACGAATTTAACTGTAACCACCGCTAAAGGTAAAATTAAACGCGGAAAGTAGACTTTAGTAACTATTCCTTGATAACGCACCAAACTATCGGCCGTATCCACCAAGGCACCAGAAAAAAATTGCCAAAAAATTAAACCAGTAAATACAAAAAGCGGATATGGAACACCATCTGAGGGCATCTCGGCTAATTTACCAAAAAAAATACTAAAAACAACCATAGTAATAAACGGCTGAAATACAGCCCACAAAACACCAATCATAGTTTGCTTATAGCGAATTTTATATTCTCTCCATACAAAAAAATACAACAATTCACGAAAACGCCAAACCTCCTTAAAATCCTCCGTACTTAATATTTTTTTTGGTCTAATTATTTTTACCATTCCTTACAAAATCTAAATAATAATCAATAAATCTCTAATCAATATTTCTCTACCGGTCTTCTAAATTGACTGGATCCGACTTATCATATTCAAGTAATGCTAGAACAATTCCCCTAGCAGCGTCATTTACATTTAAAAATTCCCTACTAGCGTTACCAGTTCCCCAAACTTCTAACTTCTTATCCTCTTTTTTTGCCTCATAGACTTTTTTAATCAAAGCCGGAATCACATGAGAGCTAGTAGGATCAAAATTATCCCCTATACCGTACAAATTTACGGGCATTAGGTAAACGGAATTAAAGCCATATTGCTCACGATATGCTTGAGACTGCACTAGCATCATTTTTTTTCGCCAAGCCATAAGGTACATTTGTAGGCTCAGGATAACCCAACCAAAGATCATCCTCTTTAAATGGGACTTCGGTATAGTTGGGATAAGCGCAAATCGTCCCCAAGGCAACAAATTTTTGAACGCCTGCTAATCTTACAGCCTCCATTATCTGAATCCCCATTACAGCATTATCATAAAACAGCGAAGCCGGATTCATACGATTATATCCTATCCCTCCAACGCTGGCAAATTGATAAATCACTAAATCTATACTATTCACAACCTTTTTGCAATTCTCCCAAATCCTCGAGTCACAATCTTTTAACCTAGGAATCAGTATATTCTCCTCATCAACGCCACGATTCAATAACTCACTCACCACAAATTTCCCTAAAAAACCAGCACCCCCAGTTACTAATATTCTTTTGTTATTTAACTTCATTGTCATAATCGGATTTCGCTATCATCTCGACCAATTGGTCAAATTTTATTTTTGGCTCCCAGCCTAAAATATTTTTAGCCTTTGAATAATCACCCAACACCACGTTCACTTTAATAGTTAAAAAGAATACCATTTTTCATATTTTTAATAAATTAAGAATTACTGATAGCCTCCTGAGCATTAACTATAAAATCATTAGCAATCATACGATTATTCCACAATTTTATTATATTCATAACTAACTTATTTTTATCCCCAATATCCACCAATAATCCATTCACATCGTTGGTAATAAATTTCGAATAAGCATCAATATTTGAAGCAATTATTGGCACACCCACCTTCATCGCTTGTCTTAATCTATCCTGATTAAACCCCAAAGAATCATTTAGTACAAGCATATCGCTTGCCTTCATTAACTTATATAATTCTACATTATCAAGATTAGTAGAAAAAAATATCGATTTTCCCAACTCAAGTTCTTTAATTTTTGCCTTAATGCTCTCCTCTTGGTCCAAGCTACCAACAATAATTAATTTAAATCCTGGATTAGCTTGAATCAACTCTGGCATTATGCCGATAAGAACATCGCAATGTTTTTCTTTATTTGAATTAGTTATCGCAAGCACAATATCACCTTTTAAGCCTAATTCAATTTTAAGCGTACTTTTTCCTTGTTTTATTTCTGGAATATTAGCAATATGTATTACCTTATCGATAATACTTGCCTCATTTTTCCAATAACCTAGAACTTTATTTAAAATATTTTTCATATAAACTAACAATTGATTCAAATTATTTCATTGACTTACAACTCTCTCACAATTATACTATTAATATAGTTAAAAAATCAAAAAAAATTAACATACGCACTATATGCTTGTTACAATAACAATAAGCAAGGGAGAAAAAAGAAAGAATATTGCATTAGTTAGTGCTGTTAGTTTATTTATGGTTGTAATTATACTGTTTTGGGGGATAAATTTTAATAAAGGATTAGCTAGCGCTAATGACGAGCCTAGCTTACTTAACAATTTTGAAGAATCTAGTAATGGAATATACGAAGTAATATATACTTTTAAGAAAGATTATGAAAAGATAAAAGATAATCAAGAGATAATAGTCCCCGAACTATAACCAGAATAATATATTTAATAATAAATAACGAATAAACATGTCCGACAATAACGAAGAAAAAATAAATAACAAAGATGAAACAGGTGATGATATAACCAAAGATGAAATAAAAAAAGATGATACTGTAGCTGAAGCGGATATCAAAGATAACGAGGATAAAACAAAAGAGATTGTAGAAATAAACTCTAATATTGTTACAGAAAAAAAATACACCGCTTTTGGTTTAGTTGAACCGCTCGCTATCACCGACGAAATGAAAAAAAGCTATCTCGAATATGCTATGAGTGTTATCGTCACTCGTGCTCTTCCAGACGTAAGAGATGGATTAAAGCCAGTACACAGAAGAATACTTTATGCTATGTGGACAGTTGGACTGAAAGCTAATGGTAAATTTAGAAAATCAGCTACCGTAGTCGGAGAAGTACTTGGTAAATATCATCCACATGGTGACTCTGCTGTTTATGATTCTATGGTAAGAATGGCACAAGATTTTTCAATGCGTTATCCATTAGTAAGGGGACAAGGAAATTTTGGCAGCATGGATGGAGACAGAGCAGCTGCTATGCGTTACACAGAAGCTAAGCTTTCGGCTATTTCTGAAGAATTGCTTTTTGATATAGACAAAGATACGATCGATTTTTCACCAAACTTTGATGGGTCAAACAAAGAACCAAAGGTCCTACCAGCCAAGCTTCCAAACCTATTATTAAACGGCACTATGGGCATTGCAGTTGGAATGTCCACCAATATCCCACCACACAACTTAAGTGAATTAATTGATGCCATTACCTACCTAATCGATAAACCAGAGGCAACCATAGAAGAACTAGCAGAGTTTATCAAAGGACCTGACTTTCCTACTGCCGGCATTATCTATAACAAAAAAGACATTTTACAAACCTACATTACAGGAAGAGGTGGAATTGTGATGCGCGCAAAGACAGAAATCTATGAAACAAAAGAAGGTCGATTTCAAATCATCATTACCGAACTACCATATCAAGTTAATAAAGCCAATTTAGTAGAAAAAATTGCAGATTTAGTGCGCAACAAAAAAATTGAAGGCATTAAAGATTTGCGTGATGAGTCAGACAAAGAGGGCGTAAGAGTTGTTGTCGATTTAAAGAAGGATTGTTATCCAAAAAAGATACTTAACAGCTTATTTAAACACACTCAACTGCAAGACACCTTTCATGTAAATATGCTTGCTTTAATTGATGGATTGCAACCAAAAGTATTAACTCTCAAGTCAATCTTAGAAGAATATATTAAGCACAGAGAGGTAGTAGTTAAAAGAAGAGCTGAATTTGAGTTAAAAAAGGCCAAGGCACGCGCGCATATTCTAGAAGGATTAATGATAGCATTAAACAATATTGATGCTGTTATAGCCCTAATTAAGAAGTCAAAAGATCGCGAAGAAGCAAAACTTGGCTTAATAAAACAGTTTAAGTTAAGTGAAATCCAGTCGATTGCAATTCTTGAGATGAGATTGCAAAGTCTTGCGAACTTGGAACGATTACGAATCGAAAATGAACTAAAAGAAAAAAATGAAATAATTAAAGAACTTGAAGGAATCCTAGCTTCTCGAGAAAGAATTCTTGGAATAATCAAAGAAGAAATCAAAGAAATCAAAGAAAAATACGGTGACGAAAGACGAACACAAATTATATCACGAGGCGTAAAAGAATTTGGCATAGAAGATCTTGTACCTAACGAAGAAACAATGATCGTTATGACAAGAGACGGATACATTAAACGCTTCCCTACTGACACATTTAAAGTACAAGGCAGAGGTGGCAAAGGTGTTGTAGGACTCTCAACTAAAGAAGAGGATTCTGTTGAGTTCATGTTCACCACTATGACACATACTGACATATTATTCTTTACTACTCGCGGAAGAGTATTCCAATTAAAAGCTTTTGAAATCCCTCAAACATCAAGAACTGCCAAAGGACAAGCAATTGTAAATTTCTTGCAATTGCCAGGCAATGAGAAAGTAACTTCCATCTTACCTCTCGATAAAATCAGCAACAAAAACTACCTATTCTTTGCAACTGAAAAGGGCTTGGTTAAAAAAGTTAAACTAGAAGAATTTTCAAATGTAAGAAGATCAGGTCTAATAGCAGTAAAGATCAAAGACGATGATAAATTAATTTGGTCTAAACCAAGCTCTGGAAAAGACCACATTATCCTTGTAACAGCTAAAGGGCAAGCCATAAGATTCCCAGAAGAAGACATACGATCAATGGGAAGAACAGCAGCTGGCGTAACAGGCATCAAACTTAAAAAAGATGACTATGTGGTAGGCATGGGAATAATTAACACCAATCCAGAAAAACTTAAAAAATATGAAGTATTTTCAATTTCTGAACAAGGCCTTAGCAAGAGAACAGCCCTTAAAGAATATAAAAAACAAGGTAGAGGTGGTAGTGGCCTAAAGACAGCAAAAGTAACTAGTAAGAGTGGTAATCTTATCAATGCCTTCGTAATAAACTCCGAAAAGATGCAAGACAAAGATTTAATTATTATATCTACTGGAGGTCAAGTTATTAGACTCGCCTTTAAAAATGTACCGCAATCAGGTAGAGACACTCAAGGAGTAAAATTAATGCGCTTTAAAAACACTGGAGATAAAGTAGCTTCTCTTATCTGGACATAAAATTTAATTATCTATTAAAAGTGAATAGACAAACTCAAAAAGAGCTTCTTAAAATTGTAGAAAAAAATTATATTGAAATAGCAAAAGAATTTAATGAAACAAGAAAAAAAGAATTGTGGAGTGAATTAAAAAAAATCAGTGAACAAATAAAAAAAGGTAGTAAAATACTAGATGTTGGTTGTGGAAATGGAAGAATAATCGATGCCCTACTAGATAAAGACATTAAATATCTAGGCATTGACTCTAGCACAAATTTAATTGAACTAGCAAAAAGTAACCACAAAGAGCAAGGTTGGGCTCAATTTGAATTAGGAAAAATAGAAGAACTAGGAAAAATAAAAGAACACAATTTTGACTATGTTTTTTGCCTTGCTGTTATTCATCACATACCAGGAACTCAACTACAAATAGAAGCTCTAAAACAATTAAAAAACAAAGTAAAAAAAGATGGTAGAATTATAATATCGGCTTGGAATTTATGGAATAAACCTAAATTTAGGTCGCTTATTATTAAGTTTGCTCTACTTAAGTTAATTGGAAAAAACAAAATGGATTTTGGCGATATTTTATTTGACTGGAAAAATAAAAAAGGAGAAAAAGTCAGCAAAAGATATTACCACGCATTCACAAAAAGAGAGCTCAAAAGAATTGTGAAAAAATCAGGCCTAAAGATTGAAAAAATATACAAAGACACCTACAATTACTACCTTATTCTAAAATGGAGTTAGTAAATTAAACTAAAATAAACTAATTAGCGAATAACTTTTTAGCCATATCCTGCAACACATTGACTTTTGACCAATTTTTGATAAAATATTAAACATAAAATTTAAATTTCAAAAAAATACATTATCTTTTTGAAATATTAAAAATTTTTTGTAAAAAGTTTTAAACATAAAGAACATACATTTTTTGAAAATTTTATGGCAGTAGAGCTTCGCTCGCTATAAAATTTCAAAAAATACCTTATGTTTTTGAAATATTAAGAACTTTTTTGTAAAAAGTTTTAAGCTAAAATATTAAGAACTTTTTTGTAAAAAGTTTTAAGCTAAAATATTAAGAACTTTTTTGTAAAAAGTTTTAAATCAGTGCTCGTAGCTCAGCTGGATAGAGTGCTTGGCTTCGGACCAAGAGGTCGCAGGTTCGAATCCTGCCGGGCACACAACATTTGAAATATTAAGAACTTTTTTGTAAAAAGTTTTAAACCTAAAAAGCATACTTTTTTTTAAGTTTTATGGCGGTAGAGCTTCGCTCGCTATAAAATTTCAAAAAATACATTATGTTTTTGAAATATTAAGAACTTTTTTGTAAAAAGTTTTAAACCTAAAAAGCATACATTTTTTTAAGTTTTATGGCGGTAGAGCTTCGCTCGCTATAAAATTTCAAAAAATACCTTATATTTTTGAAATATTAAGAACTTTTTTGTAAAAAGTTTTAAAATGGCGGCGTAGCTCAGCTGGTTAGAGCGAAGGAATCATAACCCTTAGGTCAGAGGTTCGAGTCCCCTCGCCGCTACATTAAAATATAAGTCCTCTTTTTGGTAAATAAAGTTTTCAATGATGTACAGCCCGATCGTTATGCTCGTTTAGTATAGGATCATCATTAAAACAAAACCAAAAAGAGTTCTTTTAAATTTTATAGCATTGCCCTTATAGCTCAGTTGGTAGAGCAGACGCCTCTTAAGCGTAAGGTCGCAGGTTCGAGTCCTGCTGGGGGCACCAAAGAAAAAAAACACCCTTTCATTGAACTGTACCCCGTTTAGTAGACACGGGTAAAAAACAACTAAGTAATTTGTAAAAGATGATTTCGATATTGCACCGAAGTCATCTTTTTTAAATCCCATTGATAACGTGCATTATTATAATACTCTATGTATTCCTGAACCATCAAATTAAGCTCATTAAAGGTTTTGCATTCTTTGAAAGAAATGAATTATTATCAGCAGAACGAATTTGCTAAAGCAGCGGAGGCATATAGACAAGCGCTGGTAATTAAACTTAATGATATTGATATTAATTTTACTCTAGTTGGGGCAGAGTCGGGTGCTAAGCAGTATCAAGCAGAAAGCAGAACGTTGGACAAGATTTGGCAGATTCAAACCATGGGAATCAAGATGGCGCCATACTATTATTATCGAGCCGAGATATTAGTCGCGGGAGAGAAATACAATGATGCGCGGGAACAGATTGATAATGCTATAGTGGCCGATAGTAGCCATTCGAAGTATTATCGTTTAAAAATAGACATCCTAACTAAGCTAGGTAGATTAAGGGAGGTGAATGCGGTAAAGAAAGAATTAGCAGAGCTGGAGAAGTAGGGATTGTCGGTATATTGCCACCACCTTTAAAGCATGGCAAGAACTACGTAAATATGGCTATTATAACCTATAGGACGATTCAAAAAGATTGAGGCGATGGATTTTACGGTTAAAGATTTTTCGATGCTCATGGGGGGCTAGGCGGGCTAGTTTTTGGTAGTATTGAGCGAGAAACTGGTGTAACTTTATAGTATTAATGAAGACTGATTAATTTACATTAATGGTAGTTTAATCGTTGCTTATTGTTTTAAAGGGTGGTAACTTTATATTAAAGTTAAAAAATTATGATTCTATGACTAAAGTAAAAGAGAAAAAACAATCCACCTCTGCCAATATCGGTTTTGAAGAAAAGCTTTGGGCAACTGCTGATAAAATGCGTAATAATATGGATCCGGCTGAATATAAGCATGTTATTCTAGGTCTCATTTTTTTAAAGTATATTTCCGATTCATTTGAAGAGTTGCATGTTAAATTAAAAAATGATTCGGAAGGACTGGACGATCCGGAAGATAAAGATGAATATAAAGCTGAAAATGTTTTTTGGGTGCCAAAAGAAGCTCGTTGGTCATATATTACAATTAACGCTAAAAAACCGGAGATTGGAAAGTTAATTGATGATGCCATGGTTTTAATCGAAAAAGAGAACCCTAATTTAAAAGGTGTGTTACCTAAAATTTATGCTCGTCATGATTTAGACAAAGTTAAACTTGGAGAAATAATCGACACAATTGGCACTATCGGCATGGGAGATAAAGAAAGTAAGTCAAAAGATATGCTTGGTCGTATTTATGAATATTTTATCGGTCGATTTGCTGGAGCAGAAGGCAAAGGCGGAGGAGAGTTTTTACGCCACAATCAGTAGTTAAATTATTAGTCAGCATGCTTGAGCCATATAAAGGTAGAATTTATGATCCTTGTTGTGGTAGCGGAGGCATGTTTGTGCAAAGTGAAAAGTTTATTGAAAGCCACGGTGGTAACAAAGACGATATCGCTGTTTATGGTCAGGAGTCAAATCCAACCACTTGGAGATTGTGCAAAATGAATTTAGCTATTCGCGGTATTGCTGGGAACATTGGATCAATTCATGCCGATAGTTTTCGTAATGATTTACATAAAGATTTGAAAGCAGATTTTATCCTTGCTAATCCACCATTTAACATAAGTGATTGGGGCGGAGAACAGCTTAAAGATGATGTGCGTTGGAAATATGGCATGCCACCAACCGGCAATGCTAACTATGCTTGGATAGAGCATATGATCCATCACCTTTCACCAACAGGAATCGCTGGTTTTGTTTTGGCTAATGGCTCTCTTGCGTCTAATACTTCAGGCGAAGGAGAGATTAGAAAAAAACTTATTCAAAATGGTTTAGTGGACTGCATTGTCGCTATGCCACCACAACTTTTTTATACTACTCAAATTCCGGCTTGCCTTTGGCTTGTTTCTCGTGATCGCTATGATCATAAACTTCGCGATCGACATAAAGAAATATTGTTTATAGATGCTCGTAAAATGGGTACTATGGTAACTAGAAAGAATCGCGAATTAACCGATGAAGATATCGCTAAAATTTCTAGTACTTATCATAGCTGGCGTAGCATTAACGGTAAATATGAAGATGTAAAAGGATTCTCTAAGGCGGCGAACATGGAAGAAGTAGAAAAGAATGGCTTTGTTTTGACTCCAGGTCGTTATGTTGGATCGGATTATGTAGAAGAAGATGACGAAGTGTTTGAAGAAAAAATGAAAAGATTGACCGGTGAATTGTCAGGACAGTTTAAGCAATCAAAGGAGTTGGAGGAGAGGATAAAGAAAAATTTAGAAAGCATTGGTTTTAAGATATAAAATATGTGGTATCTATATTTAGATGAAAGTGGAGATCTGGGTTTCGATTTTGTCAATAAAAAGCCGTCAAAATTTTTTACGGTTACTATTTTAGCGTTAAGTTGTCACGATGCTAATCGCCAGTTGATTAAAGCAGTCAAAACCACAATTCGTCATAAGTTAAACAAATCAAAGAATCAAAAAAGAGTAGCGAAAGAACTAAAAGGTACTGGCACAACACTGGACGTCAAGAAGTATTTTTTTGAAAAGGCTAAGAATGTTAAATTTGGAGTTTACTCTATTACGCTAAACAAGAAACGTGTTTTTGAAAAGTTATCTAAAGACAAGTCAAGAGTTTACAACTATATTGCCAGACAAGTACTTGATCAAATTCCTTTTGAAAAAAATAATAGTGATCGTGTTGAATTGATTTTAGATAAATCTATGGCCAAACCGGAAATAAAAGAATTTAATGCTTATATAAGACGCCAACTTGAAGGTCGCTTGTCTCCGAATGTGCCGCTTGATATTTATCATTGGTTATCACATGAGAATTATGGCCTACAGGCAGCGGATTTGTTTTGCTGGGGAATATTCCAAAAATATGAACGACAGAATAAGGACTGGTTTAATGTTTTTGCAGATAAGATATTGTTTGATGAACAATTTTTATAAACAAAAAACCCCTTACGGGGAAGCAACTTTATAGGTTTGTTGTGTCCAGACTATAGCCAACCGATGGATGGGAATATCTAGAACAACCTATAAAAGATTTACGCTTATTTATAATATAGCATAAAATGATATAAAAAATCAATAGTTATCCACAGATGGAGAGTAAAAATACAAAAATATGGCTAATAACCAAACAAAATTTAAAGAAACAGAAATAGGAACCATCCCAGAGGAATGGGATGTTTTTGATATTCAAACTGTTTCTGATGTTGTCGGTGGTGGTACTCCATCAACAACAAATAATAATAATTTTAACGGTGAGATTCCGTGGATAACACCGAGAGACCTGTCTTCATATCAGGATCGGTTTATTTCCCGTGGTGAGAGATGTATTTCAGAGGAAGGACTTAACTCAAGCAACGCTAAATTATTACCGGTCAATACAGTTTTATTGACGACAAGAGCCCCTGTTGGGTATCTTGCTATCGCAAAAAATGAAGTTACTACCAATCAGGGATTCCACAGTCTAATTCCAAACAATAAGACAAATAGTCTTTTTCTTTTTTACCTTTTGAAAAATAATGTTGAAAAACTTATCAGCAATGCTTCTGGTAGTACTTTTCAAGAACTTAATGGCAAAACACTAAAGTCATTAGAGTTTGCTTTTCCAAGAATTAGCGAGCAAGAACAAATCGCCGAAATCCTTTCCTCTCTTGATGATAAAATAGAACTTAATCGTAAAATAAATGCTAACTTAGAAAAGATAGCGAGTGCTTTGTTTAAGAGGTGGTTTGTTGATATTGGCGATGAATTGCCGGAGAGGTGGAAAATGGGAACGATTGGAGATTTTGGAAAAGTTAAATCAGGTTTCGCATTTAAGGGAGAATGCTTTAATGATCAAGAGGGAGTGCCGGTTATTAAAATTAAAAATATTATTGAGCCAAATGTTGATTTAAATAATGTTGATTATGTTTCTGATGAATTAGTGAACAAAAAAGCAAAAGAGTTCATTCTGGAAGCAGGAGATATTTTAATCGCTATGTCCGGCAATACTACCGGCAAGATTGGTATTATGCCTAAGACAAAAAATGATTATGTTTTAAATCAGCGGGTCGGCAAATATTTTTTAAAAGATAAAAATAATTTAGGCTATGTATATTTCTATTTAAGAAGCGGCGACATTCAAGAAAATATAATTCAGGCCGCATATGGCAGCGCGCAACCAAATATTAGTCCAAGTATTCTAGAAAATATAAAAATTATTATTCCCGATAATGCAGCATTAAACACTTTTAATAACGTGGCAAATAATGCTATAGAAATAATTGTAAGGAACAATTTTGAAATTAATGTTTTAACAGAACTAAGAGATTCTATTTTGCCTCGATTAATGAGTGGAAAAATAAGAGTAAAAATATGAACAATCCAATAAAACAACACACGGTGCCTAATTTTTATTTAAAAAACTTTGCAGATAAAAATTTATGTGTTTGGGTATGTGATAAAAAGAAAAAGGAACTCAGGAAGCAACCAACCAAAGACACGGCTATAATTAATGATTATTACACATTTATAAATAGTTCGAATGAAAAAGATTATAAAGTTGAAAAGGAGTTATTTGCAAGCACGATAGAAAAAGAAATGAGTGCCATACAAAATAAAATTTTAAATAATTTGGAATATGATGATAATGATAAAAAAATAATTTGCAGATTTTTAACATTTCAATTTTCGCGAACAACAAAATTCAAGGAAGATTTTGAAAAAATTTATACAAGCATCTTAGGAGAAACTTTAAATAATAAATTTTGTAATGAAAAAATAAAAAGAATTGCGTGAGTCCGCATAAAAAATTGCATCTAAGAGCAATGGCTAAATTTTATGAAAAATTTTATAATGCTTTTTTGAAATTAAACTTTTTATTTTTAATAACTAGTGGAAAGGGCGTTGATCAATTTATTACATCTGATAATCCAGTTATTTTATTTGGCTTTGAAAAGTTAAATGGAAAATTTTATAATTTTAAGACTATTTATTTCCCTTTTTCGCCTTCAATAGCATTGTTACTAAATGATAAATGCTTAGGAATAAAAAATATTAATAAACAAAAAACCGAATTATTTAATAGCACAACAATAAAACAATCTGATCAGTATTTAATATCTAATAGTCGGAAACTATTATTAAATATAAAGTTAATTACAAAAAGTTACGATCAGGAAAAAATTAAAAAAATGATAAGTGAAATTTTATGACCCACAACTACTACGAATCCGATCTTGAACAAGCTACATTGGAATGGCTGGAAGAGATTGGATATAAAACAATTTATGGACCATCCATTGATCCGGAGGCAGAAGATGGAAAGGCAGAAAGAAAAAACTATTCCGAGGTTATTTTAGTTGACCGCTTGAAGTTTGCGATAGAAAGAATTAATCCGAATATACCGATAGAGGCACAGCAAGATGCAGTTGATAAAGTTTTAGGCTTGCCTTGGTTAAAGCCGAATTTGGTAGAAAATAATTACGCAATGCACAAAATGCTGACCGATGGCGTTGATATTACATATAAAGATAAGGATGGCTTAATGCGTGGCGATAAAGTTTATCTAGTGGACAAAAATAATTTAGATAATAATGATTGGTTGGCGGTTAATCAATTTACAGTCAAAGAGGATAATAAAACTCGCAGACCGGATGTTGTTATTTTTATTAATGGCTTGCCACTTGCCATCATTGAACTTAAAAATCCGGCAGATGAAAATGCAACCATTATCCAAGCCTATAATCAAATTCAGACTTACAAACAAGATATTCAAACATTTTTTACATATAACAGTTTAGTTGTAGTTAGTGATGGCGTTAATACACGCATTGGATCTTTAACTGCCAACGAAGAACGCTTTATGAAATGGCGGACGATTGACGGCTCTGACTTAGCTCCTGCCTCTATTCCTGAAATGGAAGTTTTAATTAAAGGCGTATTTGATAAAAAAAGAATTTTAGATATTCTTTTAAATTTTATTATCTTTAATACTGACGGAGAAAATACTATTAAAATTTTAGCCGCTTATCACCAATACCACGCTGTAAACAAAGCTGTTATTCAAACAATAGAAGCTACCAAAGAAGATGGCGACCGGCGTTGCGGAGTGGTTTGGCATACCCAAGGCAGTGGGAAGTCTTTAACTATGGTATTTTATGCCGGTAAGCTCATACAAGTTTTAGATAACCCAACTATTGTAGTTTTAACCGATAGAAATGATCTAGATGAGCAATTATCTACTACTTTTTCTTTATGCCAAGATTTAATCAGACAAACTCCGGTTCAAGCAGAAAGCAGAATGAATTTAAAAGAACTGTTGAAAGTAGCTTCCGGCGGAGTTGTCTTTACTACTATTCAAAAATTTTCTGAAGGTGACGAAATGTTGTCTAATAGAAAAAATATAGTAGTTTGTGTAGATGAAGCACATCGATCACAATATGATTTTATGGATGGCTTTGCTCGTCATATGCGTGAAGCCTTGCCCAACGCCTCGTTTATCGGATTTACCGGCACGCCAATTGAATTAACCGATGCAAACACCAGGGCGGTATTTGGAGAATATATCGATGTTTATGATATTGCTCAAGCAGTAGAAGATAAAGCGACAGTTCCAATTTATTACGAAGCACGTTTAGCTAAAATTCAATTATTGGAATCAGAAAGACCAAAGATTGATCCAAAGTTTGAAGAACTAACAGAGGGAGAAGAAGCGGATAAAAAAGAAAAGTTAAAAAGCAAATGGGCCAAGCTTGAAGCGATGGTTGGTTCAGAAAAAAGAATTGGCCTTATCGCTCAAGATATTGTAAGCCATTTTAAGCAAAGGTCAGATGTGATTAATGGTAAGGGCATGATTGTAACCATGAGTCGTCGTATTGCAGTTGAACTATACGATGAGATTATAAAATTGAGACCGCATTGGCATAGTGATAATGACGAGAAAGGATTTTTAAAGGTAGTAATTACAGGATCGGCAACTGACCCGCTTAATTTTCAAAAACATATTAGAAGTAAACAAGCGAGAAAAGATTTAGCTAAGCACATGAAAAAACCCAGTAGCGATTTAAAACTGGTGATTGTGCGTGATATGTGGCTAACTGGTTTTGATGTACCTAGTTTGCATACAATGTATTTAGATAAACCAATGCAAGGTCATGGTTTGATGCAAGCGATTGCCAGAGTGAATAGAATTTATAAAGATAAACAAGGTGGTTTAGTGGTTGATTATCTTGGAATTGCCCCAATGTTAAAAGAAGCTCTAGCCTATTACACTAATAGCGGTCGCAACAAACCAACTATTCCACAAGAGGAGGCAGTATCGGTTATGTTAGAAAAGTACGAAGTTGTTAAGGGTATGTATCATAATTTTGATTATTCAGATTTTTTTAGCAATAAAGCCTCAAAAAGAACCAGAGTAATCGCTAGTAGTATTGATTTTATTCTTGGTCTCACAAATGGCAAGAAAAGATACGTTCAAGTTGTTACCGAGCTGTCCTATGCTTTTTCTTTGTCTGTTCCAAATGAAGAGGCTATTAAAATTAGAGATGAGGTGGCGTTTTTTCAAGTTATTAAAGGAGCAATTGTTAAAATGGAAGATTTTGAAAAACAAAACAAGAAAGATATCGGCATTCAAGATAGCTATGATCAAGCGATAAAACAAATTATTTCTCATGCTATTACTTCAGATGAGGTGGTTAATGTTTTTACTGCCGCTGGCTTAAAAAATCCAAATGTTTCTGTTTTATCAGATGAATTTTTAGAGGAAGTAAAGAATCTGAAATATAAGAATTTGGCCTTAGAAATATTGAAGAAATTATTGAACAATGAGATTAAAACTATGACAAAAAAGAATCTGATTAAATCCAGGTCATTTGCTAAATTACTTCAAGATATCATCCGTAAATATCAGAATCAAACGATTGATGCGGCTCAAGTTATTTATGAATTAGTAGAACTGGCTAAGAAGATTAAGAATGAAGAGACTCAAGGAGAGTCTTTAGGTTTATCAGTTGAAGAAGTGGCTTTCTATGATGCTTTAATTGAAAATGAAAGTGCTGTATTAGAATTGGGAGACGATGTATTAAAACAAATTGCTAGAGAGCTAGTATCTATGCTGAGAAAGAACACCACCATTGACTGGACATTAAAAGAAAGTATCAGAGCAAAACTCAGACTCTATGTTAAAAAGTTATTAAAGAAATATAAATATCCGCCAGATAAACAAGAAAATGCCACGCGGACAGTATTGGAGCAAGCCGAAGTATTATGTAAGGATTGGAGCGGAAAATAGGATTTAAAAATTAAAATAAATAATATGACAATCTTAGAAAATTCAATTTTTATTACCACAGAATCCTCAATTACTTTTGGAGCCACTACTATACCAACCTAATTTAAACAATCAGATAATCTGTGCGTAAAATCAGAAAGACAATTTTCAGAAGTGTCGTAAAAATTAGTCTGAAATAATAGCTTTGGGATTGAGCATTGTATTTTTAGATAATTTTCTTTAAATCCGCCTTTTGCGTCGGCGGTCAAATGCTAGTTTGACACAAATAGAATATTCAAAAATCATGGATCATATATTCTCAATATGAGCTAATAAAGCATCTAGACAACCATTAATTTAAAAAAAATGCAACTTGTATTATGCAACTCGTATTATGCAACTCGTATTAGTCACAACATATTGGACAATTTACATTTCTAGTCAAAATGGCTTTGGATTTTTTTGCGATTAAAACAAAAATAGAAATTTATTAACAAAGAAAAAACCGCCAGAGGTCCATTTGTAGACTTAGCGGTGTTTTGGTTAGACTCAGATTTTTAACCTATTATTTCTTGCAGTATTAATGCGAGTTGAATTACTTTGGCACAGTACGCCAAACGCCACATGGCTTACCATTCATATACGTTTGGGTTAGATACATATTTGTGATAGTAATATGTCCGTCTTTTCGGGCTAACCCATATTTAATATTCCTGATTGTCGCGGTCATAGTGGACTCATTGCCAACTTTAGCAGAAACAAATTGAATTGATTCTCCTTTAAACACATGACGTTCTTTTTGCACATATTGCTCAAATTCAGCACGTGACATTGGTATTATTCTTGGACATGGTCCATCGCATGTACTCCTCATCTCTTCTACTGAAAGAAAATCTAAACCTTCTTTCGGTATTGACGACATAAACTCTGTAACCTGACCTGTTCCTTGATGTTGATACAAGGAAATTTTTTCTACAATTATTGAGCAAGCATTAATTGCCGTTTCCTCTTTAGACATTTTTTGTGGTTTGCCAATGCTTGTCGCACAGCCACAGAGCAAAATGGTAAGTAATAAGGTTAATGGTAAAAAACGTTTTTTCCACATTGCAATTCTCCCGTTAACGTCAAAGATTTTACTATTAAAGTCTTTGTTATTAGTTTTATAGCAAAGGTATCAAAACCTCCTTTGCTCTTGGCCCTAAAAGCCAAATTTCTTCGCTTCCGTGTTCATGCTTAAAAACCAACTCCCAATTCTCTAGCTTTTTTAATGCCCTATCCAATAATATATCTGTCAGTCCGCTTATCTCATTTAAAATTTCATTTTTCGAGCTAGCTCGGTTTTTAGCGATAAGCTGCAATATCTCATGCATATAAGGACGATTCATCACATACGCATCATCAGCCTCAAATTTGCAATCTCTTGCGGCCAATAAATCCTCCAACATATCCAGCAACATCGCCCAGCGAAATCCGTAGTGTATATCAAAGCTATCTAAAGCGCTACGTCGAGCTGGATCACTTATAACAATATCCAAGTGAAGAGCAAGCGAATGTAACTTATCAGTAGAGGCATGTCGCTTTAAAAGCAAACTAACGTTGGTTCTATAGGCAAAATCCAATACTTTAGCCCCGCACTCGCTCCATTTCTCTATATTCTCAATATGAGCTAATAAAGCATCTAGAGAATCCATTAAAGTGAAACAAAGAATTATAGGATCATCACGATCTAAATCAAACGCTACCTTTTTATCGACATCGGGTTTAATCATTTCTATTTCCCCTTTTTATTTTAACCGTGAATAAGAGTGAAAACTGACTATTTAAAGAACATCTTTCAGCGGTCTTCTCATCTGCATGTATAGACTGATACTTCACTGCATTTTTCAGTATTCGCGAAGCTTGATTTAATGCAAATAATTACCTGCTTACCATTTGCGACTTTTTTATTGCTCCTTTAATTGTTAAAGAACAGCGCATAAATAACTCTTAAATTAATTATAGACAATTTACACAAATTTGTCAATATAATTTACCTAACAAAAAAAATAATCAGCCTTTTACCGCTGATTATAGTAATTCTTAAAGTTGATTTTTTTATCAACCTTTTATTGTGTCGCAACGCGATTTTCATCATCGGGTCTTCGCCGCGCCTGCATTTTATAATTTGTGACTTGATAAAGTGAAATATGGCCACGAGTCCTTGCTTTTACATGTGAATGTTCGTAGCATCGCTTATAAACTTCATATTCTCCACTTTTTCTATTACGAACATTATCTATTAGACAGATATCTTTATCAGTATTTGAATACACAAAAGCTGTATGTGGTATACTCTCACCATTAAGCTTAAAATAATGCATCTGAAGAATTGTCCCTGGTAACACTTCTGTAAAATCTGTATCAACAAGCTCCTCTATAGTTGTGCCGCTATTTAATCTCCACCCATATGCGTCTGGATATGTCAGTGGAATCACTGCTTGATGACACGACGCAAGCGCTACAACCCGCTGAGACCAAGTCTTACAGTTTAATCCATCTGGCTTTGTACCTATATGTCTCACCGCCTCATTTAAAACCAATAAATTCATCTGCTCTTGAGTAAGCTTATTCCAAAGACATGGCTGAACTAGCAATGACTTATTAAGAAAATCGTCAATTACTACACCTTCCTCATCGTTTATCCAAAGCGCAAAACTCGACACATACACTGCCTCCTGCACCTCCTTAAAAGTTATATTTTGACTCTCAAGCCATACCTCACCAATAACACCCTCTTCTTCAAGCTCACTTCTCGCCTTTATACTGTTTTGATACGCTTCCAACAAATCAACACCTCTTGCATTAACATCATAAACCGCAGTAAAAAAAACCATCAAATATATCACAACCGTCAGCATCGCTCGACTAGAAATAGAGTTCATATTCTACTACTCCCTATATGTTCTTATAAAGATCGATTAATTTTCTTGGTACAAGATTACCCAAAAATATAATATTGGTCAATATAGCACAGCTACCTAAATAATTCCTTCACATCATCCCAAGTTAATTTTTTAAACATATCATGGCTCTCACCTACCATATTATCAAATAGAAACTTCTTCTTTTCTTGCAAAGAAACGATTTTATCCTCAATAGTTCCCTTTGTTATCAAACGATAAACATTAACAGATTTCGTTTGTCCTATTCTATGTGCTCTATCAACGGCTTGCATCTCGACAGATGGGTTCCACCAAGGGTCAAAAATGATAACATTATCAGCACTAGTTAAATTTAACCCCGTACCACCTGCCTTTAAACTAATTAAAAAAACTTGTTTATCCTCACTTTCGTTAAATTCCCTCACTAATACCTGTCTATTCTTAGTTTTACCAGACAGATAGGAATGTTTAATATTTTCTTTATCCAATTCACTTGCCAAAATATCGAGCATCTTTGTAAATTGACTAAATACTAATACTTTTCTTTTAGCCCCTATTATTTCATGCAAAAGTTCTAAAAATATATTCAATTTAGCCGATTCGTACTTCGAATAATCCTGATCTTTAAGCAATAGAACGGGGTGATTGCAAATTTGACGCAATTTAGTAAGCCCAGCTAAAATATGTATTTGAGATTTTGCAAATCCTTTTTCAGCAACCGTATTAAAAATTTCACTCTTTACACTTGCTAAAACTTCTTGATACAAAATATTCTGCGACAGCTCTAGTTGGCAATGGCTAACTTGCTCAATTTTTGATGGCAATTCTTTCAAAACTTTATCTTTTGTTCGTCGAAGCATAAAGACAGAAATTTTCTTTCGCAAATTTTTAAGCGCCTGAATATTATTCTGCTTCATAATCGGAGTTTGAAATTTTTTCACAAAAGCCTTATTTGACCCCAAAAAACCTGGCATTAAAAAATCAAACACAGACCAGATCTCTGAGACACTATTTTCAAGCGGTGTCCCCGTTAAAGCCAAGCGATAATCCGCATTAATTCTTTTTACTATCCGAGCACTCTTTGTTGCATGATTCTTAATATTTTGTGCCTCATCTAAAACACAATAATTAAAATTTATCTTTTCTGCCTCATAAATTTCTGCATCTTTTTGCATTGTAGCATAAGAGGTAATAGCCAAGTCATAATTCTTGATATTATTAATCTTTTCCCTTCTTTCAGACTGAGATCCATCCAAAATAATGGTTCTAATTTTTGGAGTAAATTTATCTACCTCATCTTGCCAATTGAAGAGTAGAGTTTTTGGGCATATTACAATTGACGGCTTATCTTTTACTTTATTCATCTCAAGCAAAGTTAAAGTTTGCAAAGTCTTTCCAATGCCCATATCGTCTGCTAAAACTCCCGCGAAACGATATTTACGCAAGAAATAAAACCAATCAACGCCTTCTTTTTGATAATCCCTTAAAACAGTAGCAAATTTAGCAGAAAGCCTCACCTTCTTTACAGGCTTACCACTATTAGCTTCTTTCATAAATGCACTGAAACCCTCACTAACCTTTGCATTGTAATGTTCAGAGCTAGTAAAAATATCTTCAAGCTCTGGGGCATGATAAATCTTACCTTCAAATTTATCGTTTTCTTTAGCATGAAAACTCTCAAGCATCAAAATAAACCTTTCCAATTCTTCTAAATTCGTAACCTTTAACATTCTGCCATCCGCCATCTTAATAAATTCTTCTCTATTTTCTATATACCTCCTCAAATCAACTAAACTAATCTTGTCACTTCCACAATAACACTTCACATCAAAAGCTAGCCAATCATCTTTCGCGTTAAAATCTACATCAAAATTTGCCTTAAAGTCCTCTGTTACAAAATTGAATTGATCTCGTACAAATTCAACTTTAATTCCCCTTGATTTTTCAATGGTTGGCCAAATTATTTTATAATAATCAAAAATCTCTTTTGCCCCTTTTTTATTACACTCACCTCTTTTATTAAAACCGAAATTATTATTATAAATTGCCTTAAAAAATGATAGCTCCTGCTTTTCTTTGATCTCAGCATAATTAATTGAATATCCATCGATCTTAACTAAATTAACAATTGGAGCATTATCTCTTCTACGAAACGCACTTCCACGACTTCTGCGTGAATATTGATTTGTTTCCGCAACATTTTGCTTTGTAAACCCATAATCAACCACAGCTTTAATATTTAATGTATCTGCCTGAGAGTCATAATCTATTAATAAAGTTTTATCCAATCTATTGCTATCGAATTTACTTATTTTAAACTTTGGCTCTAAATGAGTCTTAAAATCTAAATATTTTTTACCATCCCTTATTACATTATTTAAATAGTTCAATTGCAATAAATTTGATATGTCTAACTCAGCTTCAAGATTATCGTCATATGAATATGTCGAAAAATCAATATTAGCTATTATTTCCATTAAATCTTTTGACATTACATGAAGACTGACTGTATTACCATCAACCACTAAGCAATTATTTCTCCCTCGATATAAAATGCACTTACTTCTCTTCCCATATTCACTTGGCTTAAACTTTTCATCAATTTTAAAAATAAATTGATCTCCTTTTTGATATAACTCTGCCTTAATTTTTTCAGAATTCTCTTCCAATAAAATTTCATTTCTAGGATCCTTTTTTTCAATATATAGCTTCATCCCAGAATTCTTAAACAAAAAGAAAAAATTCTCAAAATCTATCCTATGTGTAGACCAAATATAATTATTATTTTCCAAAAACCTAAAAAGACTCACCTGTGCTTTAGTTAAACTTTCTTTTTCATTCCTTAAAATATATTCTGGCCGTCGATTCACATAAGCAGAAAGTTTAATAAAAATTTCAATTTGTGACGCAAACTTTATTACAATATAATACTTCTCATTTATTGGCCTTGGCAACATATCCATCTCCTCGGACGCTATAAATGATGACTTTGGTTGACTTACCACGTCCTTAGATAAATAACTACTTGGCCTCTTTTCCAAAATCTCTATCGCTTGCTTTATAACATTCTCGGGCAACTTATCTATATCAACTCCAAAAATACCTGCTAGCTCTTGGAGCCTATTGGTTAAAGCCTTATTATCCACTTCCTCGTATTCAGCCTCAATAACTTTTGCACTTGCACCGTCACTCTTATTTATAAAATCAATAAGCTCATTTCGAAGTTCAACATTACTTAAGGTCGTATAATTATTTTGTTTTAAAAACTTTATATAAATATCAATAAATTCAAGACCCAGAGCAACAGAATGTTTACAGCGAGCCCCATAAGGACAATCACAATTGGAATCTCTAAAAATACCCTTACTTAGAGAAAAAGACAGACCGCTATAATACAAATCAGCGCCTTCTACATTTCCTGTTATTGAAATACCATCATTTGCTTTATTTTTCGATACTCTAATACTTTCCTTGTCGACATTTCCTTCAAGATAATATTTTTTTCCACGAAAAAAGACCCCTTCTTCATCAGCAACACCATCAAACAAATCAGCCTCTAGAATATTTCTTTTTCTTTCTAAATTTTCCATTTTGACATAAACTATATCATATCTTTGAGTATAATGCAAAAAAACAATTTACATGCTACTATAATTACACTCAGATAAACTTATGCTCACTTGGCACACATTTTATTTAACGGTTATGAATAATAATAAAATCAATTCCTCATCACTCCCCAAAAACCTTTCCAAGCCAGCTAGCTTTAAACTAATAGATGAGGAGGAATATGAAAACCTAGAGATTAACGGATATAATTTTAACAACTCCCCATTCACTTCTCTCAAATTTAAAGATTGTCTTATTAGAAATTGCAATCTTAGTCAATTAAAAGTTACTGACCTATCATTAACCAATGTAAAGATTGAAAATTGCGATTTAGCAAATCTTGAATCAGAAGGTCTATATCTCAAAAAAACAGATTTTGAAAAATGCAGAATGACTGGCTTCTTGGCAACAGAAGGAATATTATCAGAATCACGATTTATAAATTGCCAACTAAATTTTTCTCGATTTCGTTTCGCCAAGTTAAAACATATCAAGTTCAACAATTGCCTTCTATGTGAATCCGACTTTTACTCCTCCGAATTATTAAATGTTATCTTTATACAATGCGATTTAATGAAGGCCGAAATGTCTAAAACAAAACACAACGAGACTGACCTTAGAACAAGCAATATTACAAATCTCGGCATAAATATTGAAAGCTTAAAAGGCATCACCATAAGTTATTCTCAAGTAATCGATTTAACATGGCTTTTAGGCGTAAACATAAAATAATACATTTTCATAAAAAAAACCCGCAGTATTAACTACGGGCTAAAATATAAACTCCTACATTCTAATTATTTGGGAACGCAGGTAAATTATAGAAAACTTGGCTTTCTTCTGCAAGCATTCTTGATATATTGATCTGAAAGTTCCAATATGCCAATGCATTTTTTAAAGTCTGCCATTGCTCATAAGCTTTAGCTTTTGAAGCAACTGATATTATTTTTTGAACAAAAGCTTCCATATCAGTTCTAATTTTTTTTGAAAGAGCTTGCATTTTCTCATGTTCTTCTAACGTATCTTCAATGCTTATATCCATTCTTTTTTTCTCCAAAGTTTGTGTCAGTATCAACCTAATAATAAGTTAATCAGATATTTATTTATTTTTCAATATTTTCAAAAAATAGTTCAATAAATATCCAGTTTATTACTTTAATTTATCACTTTTTTAAAATCAAAAAAAATATGTTATACTATTAATATAAATATTAACTTTAAGGGGTTGTCCCCAATGTACTCTTATGCCAACAAAAAAAGTCCCAACAGTAAAGGCTAGTATCTCCCCCAAGCCTAAAAAAGCTACCAAAAAAATAGCCTCAAAAAAAACAACTACTCCAAAAATTAAAGTAGCCACGACTATTGCTGAGCCAAAAAAGAAAACTACCGCAAAAAAAGTCATAACAGCGAAAAAGAAAGCAACAAAAAAAGTTGATACCAGAGAAAAAATAATTAATACTATAACTGACAACATCAATAAAAAAGAAATTAAAAAGGTTGTAAAAAAAGTTGAACGAGTAGCAAAAAAAGTAGCTAAGGAAGCTGTAGCGGCAGAAAAATTAGTTTCCGACGCAATAGATCAAATAGCAGAATCCAGCCAAGCAGAGCTAAACTCCAAAACAGATGTAGAAAAAAATTGCGGTATCGCAGCCTTTTCATACCTAAGCATTCTTTTTTTAATCCCCTTAATCTTAAAACCAAAATCTGCATTTGCTCAACATCACGCTAGACAAGGCATGGTATTATTTTTACTTAGTTTATTGTCTTGGTTTCCCTTTATCGGCCAACTACTATTTTTAGCAATCTTAATTGTTAGCATAATCGGTTTTGTAAAAGCAGGAAGAGGGCAATGGTACGAAATTCCATATGTCTTCAAATGGAGTCAAAAAATTAATTTATAATAAACTAACTCAAAATTAAAAACTTTATCTTCTTATGAAAAAATACATTAAATTCTTTGATGAAATAAACTACACAGATGTACCAAGTGTTGGTGGTAAAAATGCCAGCCTTGGTGAAATGTATTCTAAACTTCATAAAAACGGTATAAAAGTACCAAACGGATTTGCCACCACCTCCGAAAGTTATCGAGACTTCCTTGATGCAACAAACATTAAAGATCAAATACAAAAAATTTTAAAAGGTCTAGATACGCACAACGTACGTGATCTTGCAAAACGTGGCGCTCAAATACGTCAAATTATACTCAAAGCAGAATTCCCGCTTGAAATGGAAACCCAAATTAAAAGAGCCTATCAAAAACTCACTGGCAAACACGGCGTTAAACATATGGATGTAGCTGTTAGAAGTTCAGCAACTGCCGAAGATCTTCCAGATGCATCCTTCGCAGGACAACAAGAAACATTTTTAAACATTCGTGGCGAAGAACAATTATTAATTGCAGTAAAAAAATGTATCGCCTCATTATTTACCAACAGAGCTATTTCATATAGAGTCGATAAAAAATTTAGTCATTTTGATGTAGCGCTTTCAGTCGGCGTACAAAAAATGGTAAGAGCCGATAAAGGAAGCTCTGGTGTTATGTTTACAATCGATACTGAATCCGGCTTTTCAAATGTAGTTCTTATAAATTCGATCTATGGCCTAGGAGAAAATATTGTGCAAGGCAAGGTTAATCCAGATGAATTTTATGTTTTCAAACCAACTAAAAAAATCATCAGCAAAAAAATAGGAGCCAAGCGTCTACGCATGATTTATACCAACAACAAAGCTAACCCAGTCAAAGACATTAAAATCAGCAATGCAGAAGCAATAAAGCAATCCATAACGGACGAGCAAGTAATCAAACTTGCCGAATGGGGAATGATTATCGAAAAACACTATGGTCGTGCTATGGATATCGAATGGGCACTCGATGGTATATCAGGCGAATTATTTATTATTCAGGCTAGGCCAGAAACAGTACACTCAGTCAGGAATTATAATGTCTTTCAAGAATACAAACTTGAACAAAATGGTAACGTAATTGTACAAGGACAAAGTGTCGGAAATAAAATTGGAGCCGGTAAAGCCAATAAAATCATGGGAGCCGTCGATATTTTCAAATTTAAAAAAGGACAAGTCCTAGTTACAAGCATGACTGACCCAGACTGGGAGCCAATCATGAAAATAGCCAGTGCTATTATAACCGACAAAGGCGGTCGCACTTGTCACGCAGCTATTGTATCACGAGAACTTGGAATTCCTTGTATTGTCGGAACTCAAAATGGATCAAAAATTATAAAACAAGGCCAAGCAATTACTGCAAATTGTGCCGAAGGTGAAGATGGTTTTGTTTACGACAAAATATTAAAATATAAAATTCAAACAACAAACCTTCACAACATCAAGAGACCAAAAACAAAAATAATGATGAATTTGGGCAACCCAGACCTTGCTTTTGCATCTTCTTTTATACCTAATGATGGCGTTGGTTTGGCCCGTGAAGAGTTTATTCAAGCTAATCATATACGCATTCACCCATTAGCTTTAATTAACTACAACAACCTAAAAGACAAAAAATTAAAAAAACAAATTAATGACCTAACCCCAAGCTACAAAGACAAAAAAGAATATTTTGTTGATAAACTTGCGGAAGGCGTTAGCATAATTGCTGCCAGCTTTTACCCCAAAGATGTAATAATAAGGCTTTCCGACTTCAAAACAAACGAATACGCTAACATGATTGGTGGCACACTCTTTGAGCCCATCGAAGAAAACCCTATGATCGGATGGCGCGGAGCATCACGCTATTACGATAAGAACTTCGTTAAGGCATTTGAACTAGAATGTAAGGCTATAAAAAAAGTTCGCGAAGAACTTGGACTAGTCAACCTTAAAATCATGTTGCCTTTTGTAAGAACAATAGAGGAAGCAAAGAAAGTAATAAGCCTCATGGAAAACTTTGGTCTCATTCGAGGTAAAAACAAACTTGTGCTCTACTGCATGATCGAAATACCAGCAAATGTAATTCTTGCTCGAGAGTTTGCTAAATTGTTTGATGGGTTCTCTATTGGCTCTAATGATCTTACCCAATTAGTATTAGGCGTTGATAGAGACTCTGCTCTCGTAAGCCATGTCTATGATGAAAATAACCAAGCTGTTAAACAATTAATAACAGATGTAATTAAAGTTGCTCGCCAAACAAAAACTAAAATAGGGATATGCGGACAAGCGCCAAGCGACTACCCAGAATTTGCAAAATTTTTAGTCAAAGCTGGCATCGACAGCATTTCTCTCATACCAGACACGATTGTTAAGACAACTATCGATATTGAAAAATACGAAAAAATAATCAAGAGATAAACAGCAAAACAAACAAATAAAAATATCCGCCACTCACAATAGCGGATGTTTTTTTTCATTATGAAGCAACTCATAAAAGTGAGCACTTACATAAAAGGCCCATACTTGACAATATAGAATAAATACATTAACATAATATTACTTATTTGAATAATCCATTTTTTTTGAATAATACCTACATTGCCCTTTAAAATCAAAAGCTTGAGTTAAAAAAAGATTCATTCTTTTAAACCAAGCACAAACTTCAGGAGATTAATGATGAAAATAACTGTTGCAAAATTTGGCGGAAGCTCCTTGGCAGACCACGCACAAACACTTAAAGCTTGCGATATTATTCACTCCGATCCATGCCGACAAGTGATAGTTGTTTCGGCACCAGGCAAGCGAAATGTAAAAGACACAAAAATCACAGACTTACTTATCCATTGGACAAATACAATTGACCCACAAGAGAAGCAAGCAATCCAAAATATCATATCTGCAAGATTCCAGGAGATAAACCCAGAAAATCCTACCGAGATATCGCTACATTTAAAAGGCAAGTTTGATGAAACAATTAGCCGAGGGGAATATTATATGGCACAAACCATAGCCACCATCCTTGGAACTAACTGGGAATTCGTTGATGCAGCAAGTCTAATCTTTTTTGATATGTATGGTCACATTGACCAAGCACGCACAACTCACGCCTTCAACCTACTCCGTCAAAAGATGAAAAGTAATGCTCAAAAGAAATATGTTATTCCTGGCTTCTATGGGTCAATGCCAGACAAGTCCATCAAAACACTTCCCAGAAGTGGCTCGGATGTCACAGGCGCAATTGTGGCAAGTTGCTTAGATGCTGATCTTTACGAAAACTGGACGGACACAAATGGGATAGCAAGTGCCGATCCAAGACTTGTTAATAACCCATCAACTGTCCATCTACTCAGCTACCAAGAGTTACGCTTTTTGACCTGGGGTGGAGCAACGGTCTTTCACTTTGATGCTGTAAAACCCGTAAAAGACAAAAACATTCCCATTCAAGTTATGAACACAAATAATCCGACCGGACAGGGCACTTTAATTGTACCCGACACTTCAAAAAACCTAAACTATCGTAAGTCATGGATAACCGGAATAGCCGCAAAAAAAGATTTTTCAGAAATACGAATATCGATGGACGGAATGAATGAGCAAGTCGGTTTTATCCAAAAAATTCTTACTATATTCCAATATCACGGCATATCTATTGAGCACATGCCAACTGGAATAGATGATATAAGCCTAATTGTTAGTAGCCATCAACTACTTGGAAAAATAGAAGAGATCCGCTCAAAGATAAAAGAGTGGGAACCTACAGCAAATGTTGAAATTCATCAAAACCTCAGCCTAATAACAATTGTTGGGCAAAAGATGAAAGGCAAATCTGGAGTATTAGCGCGTATCACTTCCTCTCTAGAAAATGCTGAGATAAATATTGAAACCATCAATCAAAGCGCACGCCAAACAACAATCACGATTGGTGTAAAACAACTTCTCCTAAAAAAAGCGATGCAAGCCATTTACGATTGTTGTATTGCAGAATAAATAGCCGTAAAATAAAAAATAATCCACTCTTTCGGTCCTAAATAAACTTAGGACCGTTTTTTTTATTAACCAAAACCAACACATTCTTTCAAAAATATTTTCAAACTACTCCTTGACCACTAAATAGTATATAATTAATATCGGAATAAGATTATTCTATTATCTTATTATTATCGTTCTTTACAAATAAAATAGGAGAAGTCCATGGAAAGCATTGTCGATATATTAACCGATAGACAAGATGGACAAACGACATTAAACACTATTTGCGCATCACTAGGTGAAGGAATTTTTATTACAAATGAGCACCTAATAGTTACTCATAGTAATGAAGCATTTCATCGCTTAACTAAATTAGCAATTGGAGATACCTTATCTGACTCTTCCAAAATATTTGGTTTTAGTTTGTACGAAAGAGCAGAAATCTGGAAAGATCTCCTAAAGAAAGGTTCATGGAAAGGTGAAATTACTATTCATAAAGACGATGGCAAGACAAGAATTAATAATCTATTTATTAGCCTAATACAAAGGAAGGAGTCTGATAATAAGATTTTTCGCTGCATCGGAATAATAAACGATATAACCGAAAAAAGACTTTATGAAACTAGCGCTAAAAATAGCATCTGCCCATCAACTGGTCTACCACTTAGAGACGCATTCATAAAAAAACTATCCGATCTAATTTTCAACAATAAGAAAAATAGATCACACTTAACCACGGCTGTTCTTTACATATCAATTACTCACAACTTAACTGGCATAGCTGGCATTGGAACAATCGATCACCTCATGACACTGGTAGCCAATATTTTAGGTGAACATAGTCGTAATAGAGATGTATTAGCTCGGTCAAATGGATCAACTTTTCTGCTCTTACTGCCAGACCTTGATAAAGCTAGACATGCCTCGTCAATTGCTCAACGAAAAATAAACAGACTCCGAGAGCCAATTCTTGTTGGTGATAAAACTGCCCAAGTACGAATTCAAGTTGGTATAGCTATTTATCCTGACGACGCTGACAACGCTGATTCACTAATTGATCATGCTCATCTTGCTTTAACAAAAATTGAAAAAAAAGAGTTTGGTTGGGTTATGTTTTCACAAAAAATGCAAGAAGCTGCCAATAGACGATTCTTACTCGAAACTGACATGAGAACATCAGAGCGAAATAATTTCATAGGATTTTATCTCGTTTATCAACCACAACTAAACCTAACTACCGATGAAACGAATGGAGTCGAAGCGCTATTACGCTGGAATCACCCAAGTGGAGAAGAAATTAGTCCACTCGAATTCATTCCAATTGCCGAAGAAACTGGCATAATAATAGCTCTTGGTGCCTGGGTATTAGATAAAGCATGTACTATGGCCAGAGTATGGGAACAGAACCATCACCCAATAACAATAGGCGTCAATGTATCTGCCGCTCAAATAAACGAAAGCCATTTCCTAGAAACTGTAGTTAACACGCTCAAAAAAACCAACCTATCGCCTCCATTACTAGAGCTAGAAATTACAGAGTCTATGCTCTTAAATGATATCGATAAAGTTATTGCGATACTTCACCAACTAAAAAAACTAAATGTAAGAGTTGCAATCGACGATTTTGGAACAGGTTACTCTAGCCTTTCAATGCTACCTGTCCTACCAATCGGTCGAATAAAAATTGATCGCTCCTTTGTAAAAAAACTAACACAAACTGGTGAAAGCATAGCCATAATTGATGCAATCATAAAAATAGCCAAAAGCTTAAGACTGTGCTCAATTGCTGAAGGTGCTGAAAGTAATGGCGAACTAGTAATCTTAAAAGAACATGGTTGCGAAGAACTTCAAGGATTCTTTCACTCCAAACCAATTCGTGAAGAATCTATCCTCCCCTTCCTTAAACAAGAAGAAGCTATGAGACAAAAAGCATCCTATTTACCAAATTAACAATCGATCTTTACAAACAAACCCCATACACTTCACATGGAGTTTTTAATATTACTTTTTTTAGTAATCAACTACTAATTATAATTTTTCATACTCCACCTTTACTACCTTTCGATCATCCCATGGAATAGTTTCACCATTTTTTACACAAATTGCTTGCTCAGAACCCTTACCTGTCACCAACACAACATCATTTTTCTTTGCCAAACTCAAGGCCTTAAAAATTGCTTTCCGTCTATCCTCAATAATATACAAATCTTTATCTTCCTTTTTACCACCTTTTTTTGCCCCCACTGCCACATCTATCATAATTTTTAAAGGATCTTCATCATACGGATCTTCGTTGGTTACTATTACAATGTCAGCATTTTGTGCAGATATTTTACCAAGCTCTGGTCTGCGTGCTACATCCCGACCACCTCCAGCCGAACCAAGAACATGAATCACTCTACCCCCTCTCAATTTAGCATTAACTATATCAAATAGCTTATGCAAAGCGACTGGTTCAAATGCATAATCAACTATTATTTTAAAATTCTGACCAAAATCAAGCTGCTCTAATCTTCCTGGAACACCCCTTATCTTTTTTAAATAATTTTTTATTTTTACCATTTTTAAATTCTGAGTATAGGCTGCCACTATCCCAAAAGAAACATTCATAACATTAAATTCGCCTAACATATATAATTCAAAATCATAAATAGGATAAAGCTCAAATTGCATACCGAGCTTATTCACTTTCAACTTATTTATAGATATTTCTTCTATTTTATTTTCAAGCAATTTGTCTTCTCCGGACTTAACTTCAAATTTTTTACTTTTTATTTTATATTTTTTTTCTGCCCAAAAACGCAAAAAATAATCACAATAATCATCATCCCCATTAGCTATAATAATTTTCTCTACTCTTTTTGCTTCTGATTTTTCATTTTTACTTAAACCAGTCAAAACATTTTTTTGATCATCAATATGCTTTACCTTACACTTCTCTAAGTGCGCAAAAAGTAAACCCTTAGCTTGCTTGTAATTTTCAAACCCGCCATGTGACTCTAAGTGCTCGGAATAAAGGCCAGTAAAAACCAACACATCATAGTCTATAAAACGATGACGAAATTGAACAATACCCTCTGAAGTAGTTTCAATAATAACATATCTACAACCGTTCTTTACCATTTGCGAAAGCATTTTTTGAGTAAAGAAACGACCAAGCATAGTCATTTTTTTATCATTAAGCCAATCACGATCTCCATTAGAAAACATAGCAGTTGATGTGTATCCCACTTTTAAACCACATTCCCTAAACATTTCAGCCATCAAATAAACACTTGTTGTTTTACCAGTTGTGCCTGTAACTCCAATTACAATTAACTTCTCCGATGGAAACCTATACCAAAAAGCTGCAACATAGCTCATTGTATAGTGATAATAAGGCTGAAAAAATTTAAATATAGGGCCAGGAATTATTTTCTTAATAACCACTAACACTCTTTGAGTAAACATATATTTTTATTTTCTTTTTAACATACGAATAGTATTATATATTTTATACCAAAGACTACTCACCACTAAATCGAATGTGCCGCAGCATTCAATCTCATTACCTCCAAAACCACGCTTAAAGCGAGTAACACCAGGCCACTTCTTTTCATCAACACCATAAAAATCATAATATTTATAGTTATTTTTTTTAGCCACTTTTATCATTGTCCATTGAAGTAAATATGGTGCCATAAGATTCCTACCCACACTAGCCGATGCCCCATGAAGATAAGTTGCTACTTCGCCACAAAAAACAAATAAACCAACTGCAATGGCAACATCTTCATCAAAAACTATAAACATCTTAACTTTCAAGTCGACTCTATTGTTTAATTCCTTCAGCATTCTTTCATAATAACTACGCGAATGAAGACGAAAACTATCACGCTCCCCAGTCTCTTGCATCAGTCTCCAAAATAAATTAAAATCATCTAACTTTCCTTCGCGAACAACTAGACCTTTTTTACTGGCCAACCGAATATTATAACGAGTCTTCTGGTGCATTAAAGCTAATAAATTATCTTCAGTTTTTAATAAATCAAGTCGGATTGTTTTTGCCGGCTGAATATCTATTGTCTTTTGTATTTGATATTTAGGATTCTTAATTTGATACTCTGGCTCTATTCTTAGAAAAAGAACATTCGAGTGTTCATTTATTACACCATCTAAAAATATATTTAAAAACTCACAATTCCTATTTTGCACCTTACAATTAATAATTGGCCCCTTCGGAGAATACAAATATGCCTTTTTAAAAGGTAGTAATTTTTTTATAAAAGTCGCAATCACTACAAGCTCACCATTCACCTTTAACCCATACCTAAAAACACCACTATAAACATTTTTTTGAAATTCACCCCAACTATACGTCTGTAAAAATTCCGAGCTTTTCACAGCATCATTAAACAAATCAAAATCATTTTGACTTAAATCTTTTATAAATTCAATTTTTTTATCAGAAGTACTTGACATTTTTATATATATACTATTATTATATTAACTGCTCCTTCAATAAAAGTTACCCCCCTCAAAAAAAACCAATAAGAAAAAGAAACATGGAAAAACTACAATCACCCTGCATTGGGGATGCGCTTTTTTAAGCGCTCCCCCTTTTCTTTGCCCTATTTTTTTCCCATATTCTTAAGAGCTTCTTTAATTTTTAAGCTACTATCTTTTATCTCACTGTCCACTTCTTTTAAGGCTTCTCTTGCCTCCATCATAGAATACCCCAAAGCCATCAAAGCATCGATCTCTTCGCCGATTAGTGTCTGTGGAGCATCTTTTAACCCAAACTCCAAGTTCAATTTAACCAACTTTGTTCGTAACTCTAACACCGCCCTTTCAGCTGTTTTTTTACCCACACCAGACGCTAGCGCAAGTACATCCGGACTACCGTCCAGAATAGATGCCTGTATTTCGGCCACATTACCCACAGCCAATATTCCTAAAGCCGTTTTCGGACCAATCCCCGAAACCAAAATTAACAATTCAAAAAATACCAATTCATCAAAACTCTCAACTCCATAAAGCGCTAACACCTGTTCGCCTACTTGCTGATGAATATATAATTCTTTTTCATCATCAACATGAACCTTATCAAAAAGCTTAACTGAAACAAAAACCTTATAGCCAACATTATCAACTTTCAATATCAAATAATTATCTCGTTTATTCAAGATTTTTCCATTCAGATATGAAATCATAGTTCTATGTTAATTTTCTTCGAATTACACTGCCTTCAACAACCTTTTCATCAACTATTAAAATTACAGCTTTACTTTGCCCACCATGAGCCTCAAGTAAGTCTTCACCGCTCTTACTGAACATCATCTTCTTTACTTTCATATTTATTATATCATAATAAGGCTTTACTATTTCTATCTCGTCCCCCACTTTCAAAGAATTATGCACCTTTATTACAATTTCATTTTCATTATCACCTACACCAACAACCTCACCAGCAAACTCCCAGTCAACCAAATTGTGAGAACCCTCTAAAGTCTGGGCCATTTGACCTTCATTAAAATAAAAACCTTCGGTATACCCCCTATTAACTAACTTATCCTGAAATTCTTGGTAAAAAAATTCTAACTTCTGTATTAAAATATCGGGTGGAATACTTTTATCTAAGCTCAAATTTATCGCTTGACGATACATACCAATCACATTAGCCACATAATAAGCACTTTTAGTTCGCCCCTCAACTTTTAAAGAAATAATTCCACTCTCTAATAGCTCTGGAATTCTCCGTACCAAACAAAGATCTTTAGAATTTATAATATGCGAGCCATGCTCATCCTCCACAATTTCCATTTCGTCATTATTGTCTGCTCGTATAGTAACAGTTTTTATTTTACCTTGCTTATATTCAAAGCGACAGGCATTATTACATACACCTAAATTAGCGCTCCTAGCCCCCTCCTGCTTAGAAATAAAGCATCGCCCAGAATAAGCCATACACATCGCACCATGAGCAAATATTTCTAACTCTAACTCAGGCAATTTAGTATGAATCTCTTTGATCGCATTTAGCTCTATCTCCCGTCCTAAAATAACTCGCTTTATGCCCAAATCATACCAAAACTTAGCCGCATAATAATTAGTACAGTTAGCCTGAGTGGACAAGTGGATAACAGCAGTTGGCCAAACTTCCTGAACTAATTTTATAATACCAGCATCAGCAACTATTAAAGCGTCAACGCCAATGTCTTTCAATTCACGAATATATTCTGGCAACCTTTTAAAATGAAAGTTATGTGCAAAAATATTAATTGTCGCATATATCTTTTTACCCTCCTTGTGAGAGAATTCAGTCGCCAATCGTATATTTTCTAAATTAAAATCATTAATCCGCGTACGCAAAGAATAAGCTGGCAAACCAACATAAACCGCATCAGCACCAAAAGAAAAAGCTGTATTTAGCTTACCCATTGTGCCAGCAGGAGCCAACAACTCAATTTGTCTCTCTTTTAATTTCATACCTTATAATTTAACCTATTTTAAGCAAATTTGCAACAAAAACCGTAGGATTTTTCGCCTACGGTTAAAATATCATATTTGAATTCCAAACTGCACTCTTAGCTGAATATATTTGCCTTATTTACCTCGGCCAAACCAACCCTTCAGCTTAGAAAAAAATCCTGCTTTCTTTGGTGGCTCTACTGGCTGCACAGGCTGCTGTTTAACTGCTTCTGGAGCCGGTGATTCTGTGGCACTCAACACAGGTCTATTTAATACTGGGCGACTATTCTTAAGTGCCTCTGCCCTCTTTAAAGCTTTATCTCTCGCTATTTGATAATTCTCGTTTTTTATTTCTGCTGGTGTTTTTTCTCTCGTTACAGTTTGAGCTTCTTTTTCCAAAGGCGTTCCTTCCACGCTTACCTCACTACCACCCTCTACTGCACCAACCATAGACTCTACTTGCTCCACACTGCCTTGCCCAGGCTCTGCTGTTACAGTGTCATGCACATTTTCTAGATCAGGTTCTTCAATTATCTGAGCGGCGGCTTGTTCTTCAGCCATTATACTAAATGCCTCTTCTTGAGCTAATTCTTCTGCTGATTTTTGTGCGACCACACGCTCAGATTTAAGATCTCTTAACCTATCTTGAAGTGCTTGTATTCTTGCTTCATTTTGAGCAATCTTTTCAGTTGTTACCTCCAACACAAACTCATGTGCACCCTGCATCAGAACCTTATTATCAAAAGTTATTTCCTGTTGAAGCTTCTTTATTGCTTCCAGAATTTGCTCACCAGTGCCAGTCTCAATACCTTTATCTTTCTTTTCCCCCAAACCTCTAGAAGTTTCTTCAATCCCACCACCCAAACTTCTATTTACCTCATCCAAGCCACTACCCATTCTTTCTAAAAAAGCTTCTGGAGTTTCTCCACTATCTATATCAAAAGAATCTTTAAAACCAGGTGGTATAGCCAGCGACTGCTCATGAGGATTGTGCGCAGCACCAAAATCTTCATGCATAATTTTAAACAAAACGATACTTTTGAACTAAATATTTACACATCATTTAAACACAGAAACACCTAGTTCATAAAATACTATTTTTCTTTATTAATTGATAATCTAATTTGGTTTGTTTCAGCTTGCCCTTCAGTTTCTATTTTTTTCTCCAATACTTCATCGTAATGACTACTAACCGACTCTTGAATTTTCTGCAATTCCCCTATCTGTTCTGCATACTTTCGATATATCTCTCCCGTCTTTTTTAAAAGCTCTTTATCATTAGGCTTACTAGAAGATACTTTAGTCGAGGCACTGCTTTTACCGTCGCCTTCCCCTCCTTCTTCATCATTCACCTTGAGTATTTTAGACATATATAACTTAAAGAATTAATTATACATTAATAATACCAAACTTTAATTATTCCCGCAAAGTAATAATTACCAATCTATATTTCGTTACTTAACCAGCTTATCTTCAAGTTTTATTATTTTTTTTAAAAAATCTTGCCTAACCTTTTTAGCATACGGATTATCATTTTGAATACTCTTAAATAACTCAAAAGAATCCTTACCGATCAGCTCCTTAATGCTAAGCAAATGTTTGTATGTTTGCGTATTAAGATGAGTAAACGGAATATCCATTTCATTAACTGCCCGACCAATAAAATGCGTTAAACTAAGAACATAAGCCATTGCCTCATCATGTTCCTTTGGCGTTCGAATTAAAACATCTAGCTTAAGCTCATCTTCTAAAAAATTTTTTACCTTTACTGAACTCTTCGTTCTAATCGGACAAAGTACAATTTTAGACCCATCAATACCATTACGAGCACTTTGCGGACCAAAAAGCGGATGCGTAGCTAGTATTTCCACATGAGCTGGCAAATACTTTTCCATCAAGCTCGCTGGCTTCATTTTTACCGAAGCTACATCTATAATCAAAACACCTGGTTTAACATGACCCTTAATTTGCTTTAATATATCCTCAAAATATTCAACAACGACACCAATAATCACAATATCACATGACGCGACTTGCTCTATTGAAACTTGCGCAATGCCAAAAGTTGCCACTTTTCTAGAAACATCACGATGAGAAGAAACCATTACCTTAAAGTATGGCTTTAAATACTGAACCATTAGCTCAGAAAAAGCACCGAACCCTATAATACCAAGCGTTTTCATAGAATTATTTATTAATTTCAACCTAAATGAGTAATAAAATATAACTTCAACTACAATATATTTTTTTCATGAATTGATAAAAAAATATTTTTACGCTACTATATATTCATTAATACATAAAATTAACTATATGTCTATAAAAGTGAACCAAGAAATATGCATCGGATGTCAAACCTGCGCACTAATGTGCCCAGAAATTTTTGAGATCCAAGACAATGGTAAAGCACACGCAATCAATCAACTAGTAAATGAATGTGCCAATAACGCTAAAGATAATTGTCCAGTCAACGCTATCAGTATAGATTAAATGAATCTTGCTCAAATCAAAAAAATTAGCATTCCAACAACACCTGGTTGCTATCAATATTTAAATAGTAAAAAAGAAATAATTTATGTTGGTAAAGCGGCAAACTTAAAAAGCCGTATTTTTTCATACTGGCATACCAGTGCTAACCACTCTTTAATGAAGCAAAAAATGATGCAAGAAATTAAGGAAGTTAAAATAATTGAGTGCGACAGTGAAATGGAAGCCTTGCTACTTGAGGCAAACTTAATAAAAAAAATTCAACCATATTACAATATCTTATTGCGAGATGACAAGCGCTATAGTTATATAAAAATATCTACCGAGGAAGAATGGCCAAGAATATTCCAAACTAGAACAATCGACAATAGCGGAAGATATTTTGGACCTTTTACTAGTGGCGAAGCTGTTAAAATAATCCTAAAAACACTACAAGATATTTGGCCATATCGCTCCTGTCGCGCATTACCAAAAAAGCCATGTCTTTACTTCCACATAAATAGGTGTCCAGGGATGTGCGCCAATCATACTACCCCAGATAAATACAAAAAAACCGTTAATAAAATAATCTCTTTTTTAAACGGGGAACAAAAGAAAATTATTAAAAGCTATGAATCAAAAATAAAAAAACAAAAAAGCGGAGACAACTTTGAGAAACTAAATCGTGAATTATTTCTTATTAAAAAAATCTTAGAGGAAACAAAATTACTAAGCAAAATGGACAAATTTAGTGCCGATGTGGTAGAATTAGCTAAAATATTAGGGTTAAAAAAAATACCAAAACGCATTGAAGGTTACGACATAGCGCATATTTTCGGACGTGACATTGTTGGCAGTATGGTAGTATTCGAAAATGGCGAACCCAACAAAAATGAGTACCGAAAATTCAAAATTAAAGAAGCTCAAGATGAGATTAACGATACTAAAATGCTCAAAGAAATTCTAACGCGCAGATTTAATCACGACTGGGCACCACCAGACTTGATACTTGTAGATGGTGGAAAAGGACAATTAAACGCAATAATCAGTATTTTAAACAAGTTAAAGTTAGGCACACTAGCTATATCAATTTCTAAAGGCAAGGGCTTACGAAGTGCAGCCGCCCCAGACAGACTTTATTTCCCAGGTCAATCTCAACCCCTAGAACTAAACTTAAACTCTCCCGCCCTACATATATTAAAAAGAATTCGCGATGAGTCGCATCGATTTGCCATAGAGTATCACAGAAAAATAAGAGGCAAAAGGATTTTACAATAATTTTATTTATATTTCATATCTTAATTGATATAATATAGAAGTCGTTCTTTTCAACTAAAAAATCACCTCTCTAATATTGGGGTCTCCGCATGAATATAATAAATACAAGCCCTCACACATTGCTACGAATTAACGAAATATTCGTTGCAAAAAAAGAACTTCTAAGTAGTGGATTTAAATTTGGAGTTGGTTTAATTTTAAGAAATCCAGTCGGAGACATTTTAGTTCACCAAGAACTAATGAGTAAACCATGGCTCGGCAAAGAGATTGGTGACTATTCAATTCCTATGGAAACAATCGAACTTGGAGAAACAGTTCAAAGCTGTTTAAATAGATTACTCTTTGAAGAAGTAGGAGAAGATGTCGTTATCGCCTTACACCCAACAAAACAAATACTTTGGTACAATATCCTAAACAAAGGTATAGTTGTTATCTTTCAAGCAAGATTCATTTGCGCGTCCAATCTTGAACCAGCAGAAAAAGGCGAGATTCTACCAGCCGGGTGGATGTCACCAACTAAACTATTAAATCAAAAAATGAGGGTTGGTGTTAGAGAGATCATACAAAATTATTTGGGTAACACAGGAATAACCACAAGAGAATATAATATTATTCAAATAAATCAATAAAAGACTTAGCTTTACGCAACTAAGTCTTTTTTATTTTTGTACAATTCTTTAATTTACCCAACATTGCTAACTCAAAATTTTCACCACGAAGGCCATTAAAGATACAAACTTCTGTCGAATGTTTTAATGTAAACAACTCTAAAACTTTACCCCTTAAACCATCAGTAACATCCTTATTGTGTGAGCTAGTGAGATCAGCCTTCATGTTAATAACCTCTCCATTCATTTCAACTTCCCTAATCAACTTAGCCTCGGTTGAAACATATGGATCAATATCAAAAACACCATCCACATCTGTCGCGTAAAAAATCTTTTCTATTTTAAATTGGTTAGCAATGTACGGCACTATTTGATCACCAGAACAAATTGAAATTTTTTCATCAACATCAAAAACCATATCACCATACAACACCGGTATTAAATTATTATCTAGCGCGGCTTCAATCGAACTTAGGAAAAATTGGTCTATTGCACCTTTATTTTTTTTAACGATACTTGATGAATGAATGGGAAATACTGGCAAATTATTCTTTAAAAAAATATCAATGATCATGGTATTCAATTCCTGTACCGATGACTTAACTTTTAAAGCGCCCAACCAATTTATATCATTCATATCTTGTTTTTTATCAAAACCATACAACTTCGCAGGAACATGTCCATATGAACCAGCACCATGAACAATAATTAACTTTAAATCATTTACATTCACAATGATTTTCAATTCCCGAGCAATTTGCTCTAAAAGCGCCACTCTAATTTTAAATTCTTTTGAGTCCTTATAAGTAACAATACTCCCACCCAATTTTAATATATATAAATTATTCATATCTAAATATTATTAAATTTATCCCTTTATAGATCGTGGAATTATGCCATGTTCAATATTATAGGCCTCTTGAACTAGTCTTCTCCGAGTTGTTTCCGCAATAGCATAACGCATAGCAGGACTTTCCTTGTCAGCATACATTATAACTCGACCATTTAAATTGCGCGCTGCTCGCCCCATTGTCTGAAGCAACGAAGTCACATTCCTTAAAAATCCTTGCATATCAGCATCCATAATAACAACTAGCGATACCTCAGGCAGATCCAAGCCTTCTCGCAACAAGTTCACTCCAATAAGACAATCAAACCTACCATCTTTTAGAGAATTTAAAATATCGATCCGGTCTAGCGTTTTTATTTCCGAATGAAGATACACAACTCGAAGACCCTCTTCTTTAAGAAAGCTTGATAGCTCTTCAGACATTTTCTTAGTTAAAGTTGTAACTAATGTACGTTCACCATTAGCCGTTGTGGCTTCTATTTCCTTTATTAGATCTTGTATTTGCCCTTCCATTTTTCGCACCTCAACTTTAGGGTCAAGCAATCCAGTCGGCCTTACTATTAACTCTGCTACTTGGCTTGAATTTTCAATCTCATATTCATTCGGTGTCGCGCTAACATAAACAACTTGATTTATTTTTTCTTTAAACTCATGAAAATTTAATGGACGATTATCGCGCGCCGATGGTAAACGAAATCCAAAATCAATCAAAGTTTGTTTACGAGCTTGATCTCCAGCGTACATTCCTCGAATCTGAGGTAGCGTAACATGCGACTCATCCACAAATATTAAAAAATTATTCTTATCAAAAAAATCAATTAAAGTCTCTGGCGCATCTCCTACCGCACGACCAGTTAAGTGACGCGAATAATTTTCAATACCATTACAATACCCAATTTCCTGCATCATCTCTAAATCATAATTTGTTTTTCGTAATAATCTTTCCGCTTCGGATACGTTTCCTAACTCTCTTAGTTCCTTAATTCTTACATTAAGCTCTATCTGAATATGCGTAATAGCATTATTCATTTTTTCAGCTGGAGTCATAAAATGCTTAGCAGGAATTATGCTAACCCCTTGCTTCTCCTCACCAAATGAACCACTTGAAATCAATGTCGCCGGTATCAAAAAAACTCTATCAATCGAATCACCCAACATCACAATCTTTACGATCGCCTCCCCCGTTGTCAAATTTATATCTATCGTATTACCTCGAACTCTAATTTGACCTCGATCAAAAGCAATATCATTACGAACATACTGAACAGTAATCAACTGACGAATAAGTTCATTACGATTAATCTTTTGACCCTTATAATAATAAAGACTCATTAACTCATAATCCTCACGCGAACCAATACCATAAATACAAGACACGCTTGCTACAATAATAACATCACTTCTGTTTAATAATGACTGAGTAGCAGCATGACGCAACCGATCTATTTCTTCATTAATTGTAGCCTCCTTTTCTATATATGTATCTGTGTGCGGAAGATAAGCCTCTGGTTGATAATAATCGTAATAAGAAACAAAATAATTGACAGCGTTATTTGGAAAAAATTGTTTAAATTCGCCAAAGAGTTGAGAGGCTAATGTCTTGTTATGAGAAATAATTAAAGTTGGCTTTTGAACACGCTCAATAACATTCGCCATAACAAAAGTTTTCCCAGAACCAGTCACACCCAAAAGTGTTTGTTCTCGAAATTTCTTATTAATACCAGCGACAATTTTTTTTATCGCCTGTGGTTGATCACCCGCTGGCTTATAACTTGAATGGAGTTCAAAATTCATACTCAAATAATTATATATAAACTAATATTACTTTAGAATAAAGGAAAGATCAAACAAAAAATAATGTAACCACTCACTATACCTGCATTATTTTTGAGCATATATGGAATATGTAGTAATTTTTTAGCACAATTTAACTTAAAAAATAATGTTTGAGTGAAGCGAGTTTAAAATTTTTGTTAAATTGTGCGTAAAAAATTGCCCAATATTCCATCCCAAGCGAAAAAGTGATGCAGATATAGTGAATAGTTACAAAATAATAAATAAAAAAATGGGGTCTTGCTATTAACAAAACCCCAAACATATTACATATTTTTTACTTCTCTTAATTAACCTTTTTTAATGGAGCTATTACTGGTGGTTTAACTTGAATTTTTTTATCAAGTATTCTGAATATCTTACCACTTGAAGCTGTATAATTTATCATGGCGAGGTCTTTTGCCAAGCGCCCATTCCCATTCGGAATGTCAATGCGAGCACCTCGCTCCCTCAAGAGTCCAATCATGACATCATTTTTCTGCATCACTGCTATATGCATCGCGGTTTGACTTCCGGATGCCTTAGAAGAAGAAAAATTAACATCAATAGTTGGCAAACCCAGCAGTAATGCTGCAATCTCTTTGTCATCGCTTCCAACCGCATAGTGCAAAGGTGAATATCCTATATCATTCATAATGTTTGGGTTAGCACCAAACTCTATCATCTTCTTAGCAAATATTTTATCCCTACTATTCAGCGCCAAGAAAAATGGTGTATGCCCGCCTAAACACTTAACTTCTAAAGATGCTCCTTTATTAACAAGAATAGCAGCAACTGCATGATTTTTTCTTAATACCGCACGATGAAGTGCAGTGCAACTGTTTCTGGGGTCAATAGTATCAATATCAAACATAATAAATTTCTCTGTCTTTGCCACTAAAACATCGAACTGATTTGCAGCTACTAACGCCTTATCTTTGTCATCCGCGATCGCGAACAGCCACTGATGCACTCTGTATTTATTATCTTGCGAAATAACCAACACTGGTGCTGAAGCTTGAGCCACCTTAGGCGAATTTTCATTAGTATCAACCCGAGGCAAACCACAACCAGAAAGAAAAAACATTATCACAAGCACTACAATAATACGCATGGAAGTTCTCCCTAATAAAGAAATTGAAAAAAGAACGATTACACAAAAATACTAACAAAAAAAACAGAACTTGTCAAGGTTTTTTATGTACCTGCTCACTATATCTGCATTATTTTTGAGCGCATATGGAATATGTAATAATTTTTAGCAGAATTTAACTTAATAAATTTTATGTTTGAGTGAAGCGAGTTTAAAATTTTTGTTAAATTGTGCGTAAAAAATTGCCATTTTCCTAAACCTCTGGCTTTTCGAGCTTCAAAACATCAACCTTAGACTTACCATCAATAACCTTAACCACATCCTTATCTATTTTATTAAACTCACGATAAGCATTGTTATAATGACTAACTGTTGTTGCCATGCTTTTACCTAACTTTTGCATAAATTCATCATACGATAATAAATGCTTTGACAATTTTTCAACATTTTCCTTAATCTTTTGGGCGTTCTCTTCTATTTGCATTGCACGCAAACCTTGAAGCACAGTTTGTAAATAAGCCAAAAAACTCGTCGGCGAAACAATTATCACATGCTTATCACGAAAAGCATATTCAATTAAGTCACGCGTATTAACCTGCACGGCTCCAATTTTATTTACTAAAAGATCATAATATATTGCCTCGGACGGAATAAACATAAAAGCAAATTCCAGCGTATTTTCTTCCGGCAAAACATACTTTGCTGTTTCATCAATCCTATTTTTTAAATCTTGCTTAAATATTTTTTCAAATTTCACTCTCTCTTCCTTATCTTTACATTGCAAAATCTTTTCATAATTTTCTAAACTAAATTTTGAATCAACTGGAATAACCTTATCTTTAACAAAAATCACAGCGTCCACTGTACTACCATTTTTAAACTTATACTGCATTTGATACGAATTGGGTGGCAAAACATTCTTTAGTGTTTCTTCTAAAAAATATTCACCAAGAATACCTCTTTGCTTTGGATTTTTTAAAATATCTTGCAAATTTTGCAATTGAGCCGAAAAATTAACCACCTGTTTATTTGTCTCGTCCAACTTGGACAATTTAGCACTAACCTCGCTAATTAACTTTGCAGATTGGTTTGAAATTGCCTGTGCCGTTTTTAAAGTATGGCCAATTTGATCTTGCGAGTGCCTGTATTGAGCTTCGCTAGCCTTGCTCGTTTGGCTCAACTTAGAATCAATCTCTTGTCTTAACTCTTTGCTCTGCTCACTCATGTTTACAAGGCGCTCCATTATAGCGGCAATCTTCTCATTTTGATAATTATCTGCCGGCACTCTTTTACGGAAAATCAAAACCATCAAAGCAACAAGAATTAACAAAAGCAAAAATACTACAACTGCAATTATTATATTCATAAAAAATTTATTCTAAAAATCAATTTTGTTAAACTATTTTGTAGCTGCTCACTATACCTGCATTATTTTTGAGCGCATATGGAATATGTAGTAATTTTTAGCAGAATTTAACTTAAAAAATTTTATGTTTGAGTGAAGCGAGTTTAAAATTTTTGTTAAATTGTGCGTAAAAAAATTGCCCAATATTCCATCCTAAGCGAAAAAGTGATGCAGGTATAGTGAGCACTTACACTATTTTAACTTAAGCCCCTAACTATTTATAATCGCTAAAATCTCATCACGTTTTTCCTCCATAACTACCTTATTACTAGCCTCTAAATTTAAACGAAGTAGTGACTCGGTATTTGACTTACGAACATTAAACCAATATTTTTCAAACTCTATAGTTATCCCATCTAAGTCATTCTGTTTACCGTCTGAATATATAGCCTTAAGCTCTATTATTTTAGCATCTTGATCGCTAACAATCGAATTAATCTCACCTGAGTGTATATATTTTTTTAAAGGCACAATGTACTCCGCAAAAGTTTGATTTGATACAGAAAGTTCTTCCAAAATCTTTAAAATCACAATCATTGGTATTTCATAACACCCCTCACTTCCCATATTTAAAAAGAAGTGCCCCGACGACTCTCCAGCAAAATAGGCACCCTCTCGTATAGCCTGCTCTTTTATTAAAGAATGACCCACTCGAGTAACCACTGGCACGCCCCCATTCTCTTCTATAATGTCCCGCGTAATGCGGCCAGGACGAATATCATAACAAATTTTAGCCCCAGGTTTATCACGCAAAAAAATCCTAGACAATATCGCCCTAATAATACCCGGCTCAATAGCATCACCCAAATTATCAACAAAAAATATTCGATCACCATCACCATCGATCGCAATCCCTAAGTCTGCACCCACTTCTTTTACCTTATCTTCAAGATACTTAATATTTTCTGCTTTATATGGATCAGCCTCATGATTTGGAAAAGTCCCATCCAATTCCCAAAACATACGCTCTACCTTACATTGTGGCAAATATTTAAATAACCCATCACAATACAAAGCACCCATAGCATTAGATGAGTCTATTACTATTTTAAATGGTTTAATTTTACTTACATCACCATAAGCCAAATCGTACTTTACCTGCTCATCCAAAATATTTTCCTTTTGACTAACCACCCCCTTACTACTTACAACTTCTATTTCGTCACTTAATATTTGATCACGAAGATCCATTATTCCAGTCTCTCCACTCACCGGAGTAGCCCTCTCCCGCACTAGCTTAAACCCATTATACTTTGCTGGATTATGTGAAGCCGAAACCATTATCCCTCCACTATAATTATAGTGCGCTACCGCAAAATAAAATGTCGGTGTCGATGCCAAGCCAATATCAACAACATCAACGCCACCATCCACCAACCCATCAATTAAACTTTTTTTCAACTCTGGCGACGACACACGCATGTCAGTGCAAACCACTATTTGTGGTAAAGCATCTCCAACTTCTATATTCATTTCTATACGGCGCATTCCAGCAAAAGCGACACCTAACTTATACGCTAAATCATTATCAAAATCTTCATCATAAACTCCACGAATATCATAAGCTTTAAATATATTTGGATTAATATGCATATTTACATTTTAAATTTTATATCTTTATCATACGTCTTTTTAGGTGCGCCAACAACTTTCTCCCAGGCTGTTCATTCTTTCCACATCCTTAGTGTCAAGTATAGCATAAACGAGTGCATTAAGTAGATAATTTTTATCAAATAATGCACAGAAATTATACTTCATATTTTTTATCACAGCACAGATAAATCGTTTCTTTAGAAAAAAAATTTGGTGAGCTTATGTTTGCAAAAAATCTAAAACATCCCAAATGATATTTTCTTGTAATTTTTAAAAATGCCTCTTCTCTACAATACTTTTCAAAATCAAATAAACTTAATTGATGAATGTGGCCTGTATTGTACCACTCATAACTATGGAGCATTGGTTTTGGCATGCACCCATTGAATAACAAGTCCAAACGATTTCCAAAATATGCAAAATTAGGAAAAGAAATTATTAAATTCTTAGCAATTCTTTTCATTTCTCGCACCAAGACATCAGGATACATAACCATTTGAATTGTGACATTGCAAATTGCATAATCAAATTGATTATTGGAATACTTTTTATAAGTTTCTTGTTTATCAATCTCACCAACAAATGCTTTTAGGTTATTTTTCTTACAAATTTCAACGCCTGTTTCAGAAACATCAATTCCTTCAATTTCTATTTTTTTTCGCTCCGACAGATATTTCATTAGTGATCCATCACCACAACCCAAGTCAATAATTTTTGATCCGTCAATAATCCACTCGCAAATCACAGGGAATTCCGCTCTAAAATAAAACCCACTATCAACAAAGTTATATTTACGATTATCGTTTTTTATAGGATCATCTTCTATCATTTTTTTTAATTCATTTATAGACGAATAGTGTTATTGGAGATAAGGACATATTATTTTTAATTACCTACTTTTTTTTAGAATTAAAATATATCCATTTTTATTTGAAAATGGAAACTTAAAATAAGAATACAAAAGAGCCAATAACCCATTTGTGTAGTATTTCACTTTAGATAACCCTATATTATATATTTTAAGTTGTCCCCTACGATACCAGAGATTAACAACTTCAAAATTACCGACTCCTGTTTTTTGTTGCTGACGATTTTTAAAAAAATTTAAAATTGTTTCTGGAGGATATGGTCTAATATGATCAATGTCTAGATAAAATCCTTTATGCCACAACGGGCTCCTAATAATAACATAGCCATTAATCTTAACTACACGTATAAGATGATTTAATGCGAAAGATATTTCTGGATATCCGAGGTGTTCAATTACATGAGAACAATGAACTATATCAAAACTCTCATCATTGTATGGCATTTTAGATATATCGCCTATAGTAGTCGCCAATCCGCTACTAATAGTTGCTTTTGCTAAATCTTGATTAATTTCAAGGCACTCTATTTTAAAGTTTGTATACAATTTCTCAATCAGAAATGGGAATCTGCCCTCGCCAGAACCAACTTCCAAATATTTATATTGCTTATTTTTAACCAAGCTATTAAAAAATAATAGAATCTTTTTATCTTCTTCGTTAAAAGATTTTTCATTAATCTTTTCCTTAAAAATAGTTAACATTTTCTCTAAACCCAAATTAAACATATAGCTCTATTATTTTATTAACTTAGAAAAATATTTTTTAATATCTAAAAAACCTAAATAACTAATCCTAAAAATAGATATATATTTAAAATTTAAAAAAATATTTTTTACTTCCTCTGTGGCCGGCAATATTCTGGCCTTAGAAAAAAAATAAACAAAATATTTAATTTTAAAATAAATAAACTCTTCCAAGAATCCTCTATCCAAATAAGCAATTTTAACAGTCTTTTTTGTATCCGCTATAATAGCAAAAACCCGCTTCAATCCTACTCTGCAATCATAATTATTAACAGCTCTTTCATGCGCATTTTTAGCCATTTCCTCTCGGATTGCAGGATTTTTTAAATAAAAATTAATTTTTTCAATCATTTCTTCTTCTGAAAAATAAACATCAATTTCTTTACCAATATCAAAAAAATCTTCTATGCCATCCATATACTCTGTGAGAACAAAGCCACCGCACATAGCTATTTCCCATGGGCGAGATTTAGTATGCCTGTTCCTTTTTTTGATTTTTTCGAATCTTTGTTCTAAACAAAGATTATTTAATCCGCCAAGGCTTAAATTAATTTTACTGTGATTGAATATATCAATCATTTTATCGAATGTGATATAGCCACCTGGAAAATCAGAACCAAAACACTTAAGATTTATTGATTCATTTAAAATACGGTCAATATACTTAGCCCTAACATCTTTAGCCACTCCCACAAATGAGACATCTATATTTTTACTATCCTCTGGGATCATTAAGTTTTTATACTTTTCTTTATCGAAGATTATCATGTTTATCGCTTTTATATTAAGAATTCTAAAGCTATTTATAAACATTGGATCAGCATCAATAACCAAATCTGCAATCTGAGCATAGTATTTGTAAATATCAAAAAAATATATAGAATCATGAAAAAGCATTGTTAAAAAAACATCTTTGCCAATTTCTTTGAAGGTTTTAACGGATAGAGAAAATCCAGATATTCTTACAAAAACATAATCAACTTCATTATTTTTAATAAAATCTTTGATGTAAATCAACGTCTTGTTTTCGCCAAACTTTTTATAATAACTCCAAAAGTTTATCTCAAAAAATACGTCGCTATTGTGTCTTAAGCCAACCGAAAAATCTGCATCTACATTAGATAAATTTAAACTATATTCTTGAGAATACAAGAGAAGGGTAACTTTTCTAAACATATAACAATAAACTTAACTTATTTTGGCAAGTTAGATTTTGGAATCAATATTTTTTTAAAAATAACCTTAACTTTGCTCAAAACAGCTCTATAAACACTGTCAGGCAATATTGCTCTAATAAGAGCTATAGCTTTTGATAGATAAAATCTAAAATCTACTATTTTAACCAGGTTAAAGTATATAAAAAAACTAATCCTGTTTCTGCAAATCCGATCTAAAACTTTTAGTCTTTTAGAATACTTATGTGGAAGTCGAGATAGGTCTGCATCATTGAGTGATGGCAACTTACTTGTCCAATTGTCAATACTTTCATTAAATAAAACTTTGTTGATAATTAAATCCCAAAAACGTTTCGCTGAGTACAAGGTTTCTGTTTTTTTATTTCCATTATTCGCAATAATCTTTGCCTCATCAATGTGACTCAAATAATACTTTGCTTTCTCCAATAAATCTGCCTTAGATACATAGGGAACGTAATCAACAAATGGCGTATACAGCTTTGGAGTCTCAAAATTTAACTCCTCCAAGACCATGGTACCACACAACATCGCCTCAAATGGCCTAGCATTTATTACGTGTGAATAAGTTGCACGAGAAAAACTTAAAGTAATTTTTGATCTTTTTAGTATATTTGCATACTCCTCAAGGGAAAAGTGCTGTTGTCGCTCCCCTCCACCATACATAACTCTGATATTATTTTTTTCTAAATATCTTATTTTAGCTAAACGATCTAATTTTGGTGAGCCGACATAACTCAAATCGATATCTCGATGATTAGCACCAGTGTTATTAAAATACTCTTTATTTTTTGGAACCCACATGTAGATATACTTTTGTGGGATATTTATTCTGGCTAGGGCCGCAGAAGATGCCGTCGCTACATTAAATTCAATATATGGCAACAACATTTTAGATATGCTAACCTGTTCTGGTATTTCCAAGTCACCCCATATTGCTACCATTGGAATTTTAAAAATATTTTTTATCTTATCTAGAGTCGAGCACTTGGGCACATTCTTATCAGAGCCTGGCATTCTATATATAATCAAAAAAATTAAATTTGGTCGAAAATCATCTACTTTATTCAACAATGCATTGTCGCCATTTTTATTGTGAAGTCTATAATAATCATCCAAATGAAAAACATCCACTTGAGCAATGTCAAGGCTCTTTAAAGAGCTCCATAAATTCCCCTCCCACTCAGATAGACCAAAATCAATATTACCCGCACACCACTTGTCGGCAATAAATAAAACTTTTATTTTTTCTCTAATATCAACACTCATAGCAATTAAATTACCCCTTCTTAAATAATTGGCGACCAAACAACAACCGTATAACCGTCTATAAAGAAACTACCAATAAAAGATCTTTGCTCACGAATAATTTTAATTTTCCCATTGGCTTCGAGCTCATGTAAATGGTCAATAAAACCATTCACGTACCTTCTTTTTTTAAAATACCTGAGCGACAAATAGTCTAATAAGTTTTTTTCATCCAACAACTCATTAAATGGTTCAATGTGAATACAAATATTGGGTTTATTTTTTAAAATGTATTCTACAAAAGGTTTAAAATCGGTGCCGATCTGTTCTAATGATGCCACAGTGTAAATCGCCGAATTAGTGCCTAATTTGAAATTCTCGTCTGGTTTAAAATAATCAAAATTATGAGCATAAAAATTTTTCGCCATGCCATCAGCTACTAACTTTCTGATTATATCCTGGGAACAATTAGCCCAATCAAGTCCCCAAATTTTTGCTGTCGTATTAATCTCTTGAACATTAAAAAGATTATGACCCGTACCACAACCAAACTCATAAATACTATCTGAATCTCGTAGATACTGGTCAAATAACCAATGCTGGATTACGTACAAAGAATTAACCTCAAAATTACTAGAAATTGGCTTAATAAATTTTTGACAAAACCTTAAAATCGGATATTTACCAAAATAGTGTGGATTAATGGATTGCATGACATCTTCTTTCTCTAATAGGCTCAGGTTTTGACCCCAACCTACCTCCCACTGATCACGACGATGCTCGCCTGAAAACTCTAAATTAGGATCGAGTAAAATATCAACAGCCCTTCGTAACCAATAATCTCTCTCCTCTTGAGTAAAATCAGTATAAGTAAAATCATACTGCTTAATTTTTTCTTCAACATAAGAACTTAACTTTTCACCAAAAGCTTTTTCAAAATCTACAGTTATTAATTTTTTTTCTTTTAATTCTGGCATAGTTTTTTATTATTTTCTTATATTTGGATAATTATTTAAAAACCAATCAACAGTCTTACTAATCCCTTCTTCAACGGTAATGAATTTAAAATTTGGCAAATGTTTTTTAAGTTTTGTGTTATTGGACGGTTTTCTAAATTGACCGTCTGGCTTTGTTTTGTCAAAAATTATTTCACCAGTAAACTTTATTTTTTCCGCAATCAGATAAACCATTTCCTTAATACTGTTTTCAATTCCGGATGTCAGAATAATTGGGTCATTTTCATTGTAATTATCAAGTATCCACAATGACAGTTTAGCAATATCAGAAGAATAAACAAATTCCCTTAAAGGTTCGCCACTTCCCCAGACAATAAAAGGTATTTCATTTTTTTTAGCTAAATAAATTTTATGAATTAAGGCTGGCAGAACATGGCCATTCTCAATACTGTAATTATCAAATGGTCCATAAATATTAGTTGGAATAACACTAACGAAATTACATCCATACTCCTTGTGATAAGCTCTATTTTGAACATCTAGCATCCGTTTAGCATAAGCATAACCAAAATTTGAAGAATGTGGCTCGCCTTTATGTAAATCTTTTTCGCTCAATGGATACGTGCATTCATTTGGAAATATGCAAGTCGACATAAAAGAAACTAATTTTTCAACTCCAGTCTGTCGTGCTGCCTCCAACACGTTGGTATTAATCTTAATATTGTCTAAAAAATACTGACCAGGATGAGCAGAATTACCACCAACACCACCAACTATAGCAGCTGTGTGAATAATATGCGTTGGTTTAATTTCTTGAAAAATCTCAAGTGTTTTCAAAAAATCTCGTAAATCTAAATCCTTATGACTTAAATACACTACATTCCTTAGATTTAACTCTTTAATGGCTGATCCGATCATGCCACTAGCACCAGTAACTAAAATTTTTGACATACTTTTTATTTTCTATATAAATATTTTTGCCATTCAATTGTTTTCGCTAACCCATCATTTAGTGAAACGTAGTCTTTTTTATTAAATTCGCTTTCAACCTTTGTCATATCCAGAGAAACATCTTCAGGGGCACCACCCATTGGTTTTAAATTTTCTGGGAAAACAACCGCTACATCTATATATTTTCCGATCTTTTCAGCTAATTCACCAATCGTAGTTTTCGAAAACCCACCAACATTATAAATATCATCTTTTCCATTTAACAACACCTGCCACATTATTTCCACCGCATCAGTTACATAACAATAATTTCTTTTTGCCTCACCCTTATCTAACAATTCTAATTTACCATTGTTAATAGCTTTAAAAATAAAATTATTTATTACGCGCATATCTCCAATTTTTGTTCCAGGTCCATAAACCAAAGACACGCGCGCAGACTTAGCTTCAACACCCTTGTGGCGATAAGCATTACAAATAGCTTCACCCGCACGCTTTGACTCAATGTAACAAGAACGAGGGTGATTAGTATTAGTTGTCCCAATACTATCTTCCTTGTAAGGCAACGTATTAAGCCCACTATAAACCTCACTTGTGCTTAAAAAAAGAAATTTTCCGCCAAGCTCCAAGTGATCGAAAAGTTCTAGGGTCACCGATGTATTTAAACGAATAGTTTTAACTCGATCTTCCATGAATTTACCAGGCTGACCATATCCGACAGCATGAATAATGAAATCAAATATTGGTAAATTTCTTGAAAAACCGTCCTCGGCCATATCACCAATTACTACTGTTGTATTTTCTTGGTCCATCAGATCTTTAAAATACTCGTCTGGTTCGGAATGCAGAATAATAGTAGTTTTTATTTTTTCTTTGTTCCTATTATTAAAATTACCTATAGATGCTAAAAAATAAGTGCCAATAAGACCAGAAGCTCCTGTTAAAAGCAATGCTTTACCAGCTAGCGGAGATAAGTCCGTTTTTTTCACCACCTCTTCCGCGTCTTTAATTATAAATTCTGCTAACTTATGCATATACTAATTGCTTAATTCTTAATTTAATATTTTCAACTGTTAGACCAATGTATTTATCATGCTCTTCGGCTTTGCCATAATTTTCCATAAACTCACAAGGCACACCAAGAGTATCAAAAATAATCTTTTGAGGGAATAAAGCTTTAACAATATTCGACGACAAAGCCCCACTATAATAGGGCTCACAAAGCAATATTCTTCCAGATTCACTATTTTCTTTTAACGTCTGGCTATCAAAAGGAGCTAATGTTGTATAATATAACAAGGTAACATCAAAATCTTTTGTAGCTTCAAGCACTAAATCTAACATTGTTCCAATAGCAATAACCGTTGCTTTAGTGCCTTTTTTTATTACATTGGCTTTTCCAAAATGCACTTCGCTACTTTCAGTATTATTTTTTTCACTCAATCGAAAATATGTTGGCTTTCCATTGGCATAGCACTGCCTAAAAAGACTATCAAATTCCTTGTCTGTACCAGGTGTAATAATTTCCATTCCCGGAATAGTTTTTAATATCCCCACATCGCCTGGACAATGATGAGTACACCCTAGTGCCGCGTAATCATAGGACGCGCCAACACTAATAAAATTACCGCCGAGTTTTTGATATGCAAAATCAATCTTTAACTGTTCAAAACTTCTCTCCACCAAAAAAGGAGCGATCGTATGAACTACCGGAATTAAGTCAAGCATTGCTAATCCTGAAGCTAGACCGATAGTTGCTTGCTCTAAAATTCCAATGTTGTAAACTCGTTCCGGATATTTTTCAAAAGCCTGATGAAAACCAAAAACACCAATATCACCAAGCAATAATGTTATTCTCTTGTCTTCGGAAAGTAAACTTTCTAACGTGACCACAAATTGTTTTCTCATGTTCATATTATTCTTCTAATAATATTTTTAATTCTTCTTCAGTTGGAAACTTGTGATGCCAAGCAGGATTATTTTCCATTATTTTAAAACCCTTGCCCTTAATAGTCTCGGCTACTATAGCCAAAGGCTTGCTACTAGGACGAACACTTAAAACTTTTAAAATTTCTTCTTGATTATGTCCATCGACAGTTAACGCTTCCCAACCAAAAGACTGAAACTTCGAAACCAAATCACCCACTAACAATGCTCGATCCGTAGAATGATTATAGTCCACTATACAACATAAGTTAGATAGTTTATGATGCGCAGCTAAAAGGGCCGCTTCCCAAACAGTTCCTTCATTAGCTTCCCCATCTCCAACCATAACAAATACTCTGTTATTCATTTGCTTAATTTTAAGACCTAGTGCTAAACCAACCGCAATTGGCAACCCATGTCCCAATGAACCGGTCGAAGCTTCAACTCCCGGAACTTTATTTCGACTAGGATGTCCACCTAAAATACTATTAAATTTTCCAAAATTTTCCAAAATTTCATCGTTCAAAAAACCTTTTTCTATTAAAACGACATAAAGCGCAAGAGAAGCGTGTCCTTTGCTTAAAATAAAATAATCTCGACTTGGATCTTCTAGATTTTGTGAATCTATTTTTAAGATTTTGTCATACAAAACCCAAACAATATCCAAAATCGACAATGCACTTGGGATATGCCCCTCTTTTGCATTGGTACATATTTTAATAATTTTCTTTTTAAGATTATGCAAATTAATACTCATGTTTTAAAAATACTTTTTGTAGCCTCTTTCTTTATTCTTTTCTCTTTCAAAATCAGCCTCATACATCATTTTTACCAATTCCTTAAACTTAACTCTTGGCTCCCATTTTAAATTTTCTTTAGCTTTTAATGGATCACCCAATAAAACATCTACTTCCGCTGGACGATAATATCTTGGATCAATTTCTACAACCACTTTGCCTGTTTTTTTATCAATAAATTTTTCTTCCGCACCATGCTTCTCATTTGATTCTACGTCCATTTCAGCAATTTTAAAAGACTCTATTAAAAACTCTCGCACACTATGAGTTTCACCTGTGGCAATTACATAATCTTCTGGCTTATCTTGTTGCAACATTAACCACATTGCCTCCACATAATCACCGGCAAACCCCCAATCCCTTTTTGCATCCAAATTACCTAGATATAGTTTTTCATCTAGTCCTAATTTTATTCTGGCTAAACCTCGAGAAATTTTACGAGTAACAAATCTTTCGCCTCGTCGTGGCGACTCATGGTTAAAGAGAATCCCGTTACAGGCAAACATACCGTAACTTTCACGATAATTGGTTGTTATCCAGTAAGCAAAAACCTTAGCACAACCGTAAGGACTCCTCGGGTAAAAAGGGGTGGTTTCTTTTTGCAAGCTTTCTTGAATCTTGCCGAACATCTCCGATGACGATGCTTGATAATACTTTGATTGAACTCCGGAATACCTAATTGCTTCCAACATCTTTAATACTCCGACCGCAACAACGTTAACCGTGTATTCTGGAATATCAAAACTTACTCTTACATGGCTTTGCGCACCCAAATTATAAACTTCATCCGGCTGAATTTCCTTCAACAATGCCATTAAATTTCCCGACTCTGTTAAATCTCCATGATGCAAAAAAAGACTATTCCCTGATACATATGGATCTTGGTATAAATGATCAATTTTTTCTGTATTAAAACTACTGGCTCTTCGAACCAAACCGTGCACTTCATAACCCTTACTTAAAAGAAGCTCGGCTAAATAGCTTCCGTCTTGACCAGTAATTCCTGTTATAAAAGCTTTTTTCATAAATCTTATTAATCAAATTCTAAAAACAATCTTTTACACCAACCCAACAACCTCTTGAATATATAAATTTAAATTTTTATCCCCTCTATTAAACCATTTATAATCATTGTGTTGATTGTCTAAATTAATCTCTCCGTCCACCATTTCGACTAAATAAGTAAGTTCATGATATATATCTTTTCTTGCTTAACGGAACGCCAAAGGCGTTCAACGAATACATCATCCAAGCACCTACCTCTACCGTCCATGCTAATTTTAACATTATTATCTTTTGAAATTTGAGTAAATTTTGGACTAGTAAAATGGCTACCTTAATCTGAATTAATTATTTCAGGAGCTCCATATTTTTCAATAGCCTCATTGTAAGATTCTAAACAAAAATCGATTTCAAGTATAAACGATAGACTCCAGCTTAGCACATATCTTGAGTACCAATCAATGATAGCTATTAAATAGCAGAACCCATGGGCTAGTCGTGTGTATGTTATATCAGTGCTCCACATATGACTGATATTCAAATCATATACTAGAAATAAATAGATGTCTATTCTCTCACAATTAACTAAAAAGGTATTTTTTGATTATTTAAAAATCAATCATATAATAGCGTAAGTGTAAAACGCCATTTTTGGTTTACATTGGGAGCGAGTGACTGCATGAATAGTATTTTTTCAATTTTTCTCCGATAAAGAATAAAATTTATTACCTGAGCTGAAAATAATATGGTCTAAAACCTCAACTCCCAGCATTTCACAAACTTTTTTAAGTTTATCAGTAACTTCAATATCATTTTTAGAAGGGCTAACATCACCACTCGGGTGATTATGCAAAATAATAATAGCACAAGCTCGTTTTAGAATAGCGGGTCTAAAAACTTACCTAGGATGAATAATACTTGCTGTAAGTGTTCCCAGGCTCACCAATTCGGTTTTAATTACTTTATTGCGTGAATTAAGATAAAGAGCGATAAAATGCTCCTTGTATTTATCTTGAACCAGTTTTTTGGCTATTCTAACGACTTGAACGGGTTTTAAGATTTTATTTGTCATTTTTTGGCAACCATAAAACAGCCTATTAGCTGCTTGGTAAAAATTAGCTACACTGTAATAGTGGTACTAGATTCGGAATATAAATTAAGTCTGGCGTTTCTTGGATTTTGGTTCTAACATTGTCCACGATACACCGCCAAGTTTTACATTCAGCGAAATTGGAAGATGTTGCCTCGGAGCAAAGCGCCTCGGCATGTTATTATTCCGCAATTTTGAAGGCATTTTTGAAATCCAAAACCAAAGTGCGATCGGCAATGCGGAAGTTCGAACCAATCTTTTTGAGAAAATCCCGAATCCTTTCGGGATTTTCTTGTTGAGCGTATTTTTCGGCTTGGTTGGCGTCTTCTAGAAAGGCAATGGCGAGTTCGAACCGATTAAGGCAAAGAAACTTTTTTGATTTCTTCTTTTATTCCAGGACTAGACATTTTACTACCATTGTAAGGGCTATATAAAGGCTATACCTGTGCAAGTCCATAAACATAGTTGACATTTTTGTTAATAATTAAATTTGATTAATTTAGCAATAATTAGCATAACAATCAGCTTCGTAAATTGAATTTTCTTCTTTTAATCTATTGTCGATTTGTCGCATTAATTTTTCAATTTTTCTTCATTTTTTATTCTTCTTGATTCTGATAATCGTTTACTGTTTTTCTTGAGATATTCCTGCCATTTGTCTTTAATATTGTAAGCTTCTTTTGGGTTCTGTTTCCAAAGTTCATAAAACTCCATGGGAGTTTTATAGGCTAAAGCTTGGTGTGGCCTAATATAGTTATAAATATACTCATGTTTTAAAATTGCGTTTCGTTGCTTTTCAAGAGGCGAGTGTAAAACATTGACTTCCAAAAATCAACCTGATAAGATGTATATAGGCTAGTATAGATAATATACTAGCTTTTTTCTTAAAAAATAACTTTAATACAATGTCTGATATAACAAATGCAATGCGCCAACTCTGTGAGGATAAAGGATTAAGCTTCGAAGTGGTTCTTGAAACTATCGAATCGGCTTTATCTGCTGCTTATCGTAAAGATTTTGGCTCTAAAAATCAAAATATAAAGGTAAACTTTGACCCAGAAACTGCTAAATCTGAAGTATTTGATGTTAAAATCGTAGTTGAAGACTTGCCAGATGAACAACTAGAAGAGACAGAGGAAGAAATAATTGAGGGAGAAAAAAATGAAAAAGAAATAATCAGGCAGCTTGTTAAAGAGCAAATCTTCGATACTCATGTTATAACCGATGAAAATGGAGTGCGAAAATTTAACCCAAAAAATAACATACAATTAAAAGATGCCCTACTTCTTGATCCTAAGGCAAAGATTGATGACGAAATAAAAATTGAACTTGAACCACCAAGTGAATATGGAAGGATGGCAGCTCAAACAGCCAAACAAGTAATCATTCAAAAAATCAGAGAAGCGGAAAGAAACATGGTACTTGCGGATTTTAAAGAAAAAGAAGGTGAAGTTCTTATTGGAATTATTCAAAGACAAGAAGGACGATTTGTTTTAGTTGATCTTGAAAAATCTGTCGGAATCCTAACAAACGAAGAGCAAATTCCAGGTGAAGTATATAAACCAGGCGCAAGAATTAAAGTATTTATAAAAGAAGTGCGTGATGGCATAAGAGGTCCCGAAATATCACTTTCTAGAAAATCTACAGAAATTATTCGACATGTATTTCAAATGGAAATACCAGAAATTGGCAACGGACTAATCGAAATAAAAAGTATAGCAAGAGAAGCTGGATCTCGTTCTAAAGTGGCAATTCAACCATTAACGGACAATATCGACCCAATCGGATCATGCGTTGGACAAAGAGGATCACGCATCCAAACAATAATACAGGAATTAGGTGGTGAAAAAGTTGATATAATCGAGTATTCTGATAATCCTCAAAAATTCATTACAAATTCTCTGTCACCAGCTAAAATAATTAGCGTTGATATAAATAACGAAACCAAAAAAGCTATTGTAAAAGTACTTTCCGACCAACAATCCTTAGCCATTGGTAAGGCTGGTCAGAATGTTCGCCTCGCAGCCAAACTTACTGGGTGGAGTATTGATGTAGTAAGTACTGTTGAGCCTGAAATAAAAACAGAAGATGAAATGGAGGTAATTAAATCTACCATCAAAGAAAAAAAAGAAACTAAAGAAGTGGCAGATGCAATTGAACCAGAAATTAAAACAAAGAAAGAAAAAGTAGAAAAAATCACCAAAGAACCAAAAGAAACAAAAAAAGTGGAAAAAAAAGTTAAAAAAGATAAAAAGTAAAATCCTCTAAAATGAAAATACATATAACAAGCCACAAGTCACCCGATCTCGATGCAACTGTTGCAGCTATCAGCTATGCTTATTTAAAAAATAAATTAGACCCAGCAAACGAGTACATAGCTGTAAGTGCTGGGGAGCTAAACAAAGAAACAAAATTTATCCTAGAAAAATTTAACTTAAGCGAGCCAGCCATTCTAGAAAATATCAAAGGATTAAACATAATCTTAGTTGACCATAATGAAAGCTCACAAATTCAAGAAGGGCACGAAGAAGCCAATATTATTGAAGTAGTTGATCATCATAAAATTAACTTCAACTTTAATGCACCAATATTCTTCGAATCAAAACCTTGGGGCTCAACCTGTTCTATTATTGCGCGTAAATACTGCGAAAACAGCATCGAAAAACCAAAAAACCTAGCTAGCGCAATGCTTGCCGCGATACTAGTAGACACTGTAATTACAAAGTCCCCTACATGCACAGAAACAGATAAAAAAATAATCAATAAATTATCAAACATTGCCGGTATTGAAGACTGGAAAGAATTTGGCATGGATATATTTAAAGTACGATCATCGGTTAGTAAATATGAAGCCATCGATATAATTAAAAATGACTTTAAAGATTTTGAATTTGGAGAATATAAATTTGGAATAGGCCAAATAGAAACAGTTGACTTACACGAGATTGAACCAAGAGAAGAAGAACTATTAATTGAAATGACAAAACTAAAAGAGGAAAATAACTACCACACAGTAATACTGTTCTTGACTGACATTATCAATGAAGGCTCAAAGTTCCTTGTAATAACAAGTGATCAAGCTAAAGTTGAACAAGCCCTAAAAAGCAAATTAATTGACAGTAAAGTATATATAAAAGACATTATGTCTCGGAAAAAACAAGTCGTACCTATGCTAATGGAGATATTTTAAAATAAAAAATATTAAAATAATAATCCCTATGAAAGTAACATTAAAAAATTTACCACAATCTCAAATCGAATTATTTGTAGAATTAAGTATTGAAGAATTCAAGCCATTCGCAATTAAAGCAGCTCAAAAAATTTCCAAGCAAATTAAAATTGACGGCTTTAGACCTGGCTATGCACCGTATAATCTAGTAAAGTCTAAGATCGGGGAAATGACTATCTTAGAAGAAGCATCTCGCATAGGCATTGCCCGAGTAATTGATAAGGCCATTGTCGATAATATAAAACAACAAATCATAGGACAACCTCAAATAAAAATTACGAAACTAGCACCAGACAATCCGCTAGAGTTCAAAATTGTCGTATCTCTCTTACCAGAAATTAAAGTTGGTCCGTACAAAGATCTTCAAATAAAAAAACAAGTTGCTACAGTTGAAGATAAAGAATCTGAAGCTACGTTAAATCAATTAAGAGAGATGCGAGTTGTCGAAAAAATTAGCACAAAACCTGCTGTTAGTGGCAACAAAGTATTAGTAAATATACAGATGTATCTGGACAATGTGCCTGTTGAAGGTGGTCAAAGTAACGACACAGCAATCATAATCGGAAAAGACTATATCGTCCCTGGATTCGACAAACACTTACTCGAAACAAAAAAAGATGATATTAAAACTTTCAAACTCCCCTATCCAGAAGACCACTACATGAAAAATTTAGCTGGAAAGCTTGTCGACTTTAAAGTTGTAATCAAAGAAGTATATGAGCGCAATCTCCCAGAACTCAACGATGATTTTGCGAAAAATTTTGGTTTAAAAAAGATGGATGAGCTTAAGAAAAATATCACAAAAAGCATAGAGCAAGAAAAACAAAGAGATCTAGATCAAAAATGTGAAATCGCCATACTAGACAAAATTCTTGAAAAATCAAAATCAGAAGACCTCCCTGAAGATCTTGTTAATCACGAAGCTGATGGAATGATGCATGAGTTTAAGGCTAACATCACAAGACAAGGTGGTAATTTCAATGACTATTTACTTAGCGTAAAGACAACACCAGATAAATTAATGCTAGACATGTTACCTCAAGCAGTAAAAAGAGTAAAAAGTGCATTAATCATTCAGAAAATTGCTGAAATTGAAAAGATAGATGTATTAAGTGAAGAAGTTGAAATAAAAAGACAAGAATTACTCACACAATACAAAGGCAACAAAAACGTAGAGGATAGAATAAGCCAACCAGAATACTCAAGCCACCTAAGAACAATCTTAATAAACCAGAAGGTAATGGAAAAATTGCGAGACTGGAACTTAGTTTAATAAATAAACATGCCAACACTAGCGATAAATAAACGAGCCCTCTTTGACTTTGAAATCAAAGATAAATATGAAGCTGGAATTGTTTTAAAAGGATATGAAGTTAAATCCATAAAAACTGGCCATATAAGCTTAAAAGGATCTTTTGTTACCCTAAAGATAAACACCGATAATCCCAACAAACTGCCAGAGCTCTATTTAGTTAACGCACATATTCCCCTATATAAATTTGCCGGCATCGTTAAAAGCTACGACCCAACTCGTTCGCGTAAGCTTCTAATTCATAAACTTGAAATCAATCGTCTGATTGGCAAAAAAAAGACTGAAGGCTTGACTCTAGTGCCCCTTAAAGTATATACTAAAAAAAGATTGATTAAGCTTCAATTCGGCATAGGTAAAGGAAAAAAGAAATACGATAAGAGAGAGGATATAAAAAAGAAAGATATTGAAAAAACCATGCGCACATTAACAAAGAGTAAATTAAGGGATTAGAATCATAATATGGGAGTGCCTTGGTTTCGATAATAAACATATTTGCTTATGTTGTAAGACATGGACTCTAGGCTGCATGTAAAAACACCTAGAAACTGATAAGTGCAAAAGACTTATTCGCTAAAGCTACGTTCACATTCCGTGTTCCAGCTTTTGCTCCTGTTGTAGCTTAATAGCCACAACCATCTGGCCAATGATTTCTAGTAGTTGTTACCAGGTGTCATAAACTAGAATAGGTTAAGATAGTACTTTTATATTTTAACTAAAACAAAAATAAGTTCGTTGATGACCATCTTTTCTAAATTTATAAATCATCGACCAAACAGATAAATTAAGATAATCTTGCTACAAAATGTAATCGAATAATTTATTAGACGCGGGTTCGATCCCCGCCACTTCCACATTAAACCAATATGCATTATGTTTATATAGTACGCTGTAGTGATGATTCATTATACACTGGATACACAATAGATATTGCTAGAAGGATAGATGAACACAACAACAAGAAAGGTGCTAAATGCGTTATGGGCAAGTTGCCTGTTAAATTAGCATACGAAGAAAGCTATGCAACCATAAAAGAAGCATTAAAAAGAGAAAAAGAGATAAAAAGCTGGCCAAGAAATAAAAAAATTGATTTAATAAATACATGCTCATAGTAAATTATTATTATACAAAATGAGCATTGAATTTATTATTAAAAATAGGTAGTACATAGAAGCTAGATACATTGCCCAGGTGATGAAATTGGTAAACATGACAGACTTAAAATCTGTTGAGGGCAACCTCCTGTGGGTTCAAGTCCCACCCTGGGCACATCCCAATTAATATTGGTAATAAATAATTAGCGGGTATCGTATAATGGTTATTATACCACCTTGCCAAGGTAGTGATAGGGGTTCGATTCCCCTTACCCGCTCCAGGATTTTAGAGAGGTTTGCTATTCTCTAAATGTTTAACATTAGCCAAGATATTACTAGTATCTTGGTTTTTGTTTTGGATGATTTTAGTGGTAAAAGCTGGACTGTTGACCATATACTGCCCAAAATTCTTACAATATTCTTTTTTAGACTCTAGAGTGGCTACTGCGTCTTGTAAATTAGAAGAACTTAAATGTGAATACCTGAGAGTTGTTCTAATATCAGAATGACCGAGTAATTGCTGAATGACCTGAATAGCTATTCCGTTTTGTGCTAGGTGCGAAGCGAATGTATGCCTAAAAACGTGCCAACCAATGTGACGCAAACCCACTCTCTTGCAAAGCCTCTCTAGATACTTACAAGCAGAGCCTTGTTTTATAGAACCGCCTTCATTACAAAAAACATAGCCTGTTACTTTTTGTCTACCTTTAAGCATACAATTCCCATCGCTATTTAATTCCACATGCCTAATTTTATTACTCTTAGTACTATTTTGAAGTACACCGCCAACAATAGTTCTTCTAATAGTCAAAACATTCTTTACTAGATCAACATCACTCCAGTCTAAGGCTATCAATTCGCCAAATCTTAAACCTGTCTTAATAGCCAATAGTATCATGTCCTTATATTCACCTTTAGCATTATCTAGCAATAAATCACACTCACCTATGGTTAAATAATCGAATTTAACTGGATCCAACTTTAATAACTTAATAATTGGCACATTCTCTACATCACCCCATTCTTTTGCCACAGAAAGACACTTAGCCAATACTGCAAGTTGATTATTAACTGATTTTCTAGTTAAACCCTTCTTTAAGCGACTAGCTTTAAATTCTTCCACATTAACATTCTTAATAGAATCTAAAGACATTCTGCCAAAAAATGGAACAAGATGGACTCTCAAAAGCCGCTCTTTTGTTATTTGCTCAGATAGCTTATTGTTATTTTTAACATAAACTTCAAACCACCTTTGAGAGAACTCTTTAAAGCTAGGGATATTAACTACTTCTTCAACAATTGGCTCGCCTCGAGCAAGCCTTTGGCGAAGCATGGCTTCATAGGATTGGGCTCCAGCCTTAGTGTTGTCAGGTGAACGCCTTCTATGGCGCACCCGATTAAAGCGGAAGTCTACCCACCAAGCACCGTGTACTTTTCTTATACTCATATTAATTTTAATTAATTGACTCCACCCTATTACTTTTCAGGTAATCCGCTATATCAGACTTTTCAAAACGTAAGCTACCCTTAATTTTAAAGAAAGGGATAGCTCTAGACTCAACTATGCGATACACGCTAGTCTTTGATACATTTAGCAACTTAGCTAATTCCTCTGGCCTTATTAGGTTTTCATTTATAGAATCAATCATTTATTTAATTGTTAATGAGCAATATAGGTTGAATAGATTTCTATTCATGGGCTATATTAACTCATAACATATTTTTTGGTTTACTTGGTGTGGATAAAAATACTTATTCTTATTTTCTATTAACATCAATCCCATTTTTACTAGCAATTATAGGATCAATAGTTACAATAATGTTATTGTTTGTTTCTGCACTTTTCTCCTGGACCCTATAACCCGCTCTATCAAGGATATCTTTTGAAGCACTTAATCTTACTGCCTCGTTTATTGCGCTCTGACTTAGCTCATAAATTACAATAACTGCGCTCTTAGCAATTCTATCCAAATATGCTCGAATACTAGGTTTTGCTAAGTTCTCGGCTCCAACTGCATTAGCCGTTTGCCTGTTTTTAACAGAATAAGAGCGCTCTGCCGCCTCAGTGGCATTACCAGTTTCCAAATACTCCACACAGAAATTTTCTTGTTTTTTTGTTAACTTGTTCATTTTTTAAATTTAGGCTCACAGCTTCACATTTTAGAAATTTATAGCTATTACTAGCTAAAAGATTCCGTGAAGGTAACCGTGAAGATGTCGATAGCGTGAAAGCTACAAACTTCACATTTTTCATCTTTCACACATACTTCACACTAATTTTTAACCTAAAATTAAAGTAAATTTTCCTGAACGTGAAGTTGTGAACTCTTTTCTTTTAAATCAAGCACCTTTCTCTTTAACCTACTATCACCGCACCTCTCAATCACATCAAAAAGCCTTTCTCGCTTTATCAAATAACGTGCACCACCTTTTCCTGGAACCCTATCGTAATCGCTACTATCAGTACCATTAATTAAATTATTATTTATAATCAACTTTCCAACACTAGTAGAGGTTGCTGGAATAGAACCTGGAATATCTTCTAGTAATTTACTATTTAAACAATCAAGTAAATTCTTATTCTCAATCTTAATAGATGTGACACTTAAATCACTAAAAAACAAACTTAGTAAATACTCGAGTACATAAAATATCCGCTCAGTATCTTTTTGACTTACCACCGAATCACTAACTTCATCTTTTTTTACAATGTAATCTCTAAGCTCCTTTCTTCCAGTAAAATGAAGTTCTATGCCCGCTATTATTGATACGATGTCAGCCCTTCTTGATCGAGCAGCATCTCTAGAAAACTCTTCGCTGACATTATTAATATCAGCCATAATAGCTCGACCATTTAGCAAGCAATAGCAAAATATTCTATTTGTTAACATCTGAAACCAAGTATCCCTTCCATCATCAACCCCATACAAATCGCTTGTCTTCTTCTTTCCACCAATGGTATTAATGGTAAGACATCTATTCCGTAAAGTTACATCCAAATTATTTTTATTCGTACTAAAATTCTTTGTTGAAAATGTATAATAATAATCAACCCTGTTTCTATCCCTATCACTCATTAATTCATATACTCCACCCTTGGTAAAACCAGAGTTAAGAATCCCAAGTAAATTCAATCTATCTGCCTCTGAATACTTATCAAATTCATCAATACCCACACTACTCTGAAACTGATGTGTCTTTCGACACAGTGCAGCCATAGTAACCTTACTGCAGAACGAACCATGATAAAGCAATTTAGACATTAGAAATTGTAACGTAGTCTTACCAGTGCCTTTGCGACCATCAAGCAAAAGATATATTGTTCGTCCAATAATATTTAATAAATAGGAATGAATAATATAACAAGTACATAATTTTAACTCATCTAAATCTAAAAAATCATAATAAGTTGATAGAGTGCATTGAATATCATTAAATAATTCTTCTTTCTGAGGACTCTCACCATCTAAAAACATAGCTATCCCTTGGTTACTCACTGTATTAATTAACATTTTATGACCAGAGAGTTTACCACTCTTAAAAACATATTTCTCTCCTTTATATTCAATAAAGTGGTACTGATCATCGTCACTACATTCAACCCCAATAAAAGTCCTATCTTCAAATAAAACTAGCGGCTCACAACACAAACCATTGTCTCTAAAAACCGTATGGTAAAATTTACCATCAATAAGACCGCTCAATTCAATTTTTTTAACCCCTTCTTTTCTCAACTGCCTAATAAAATCTTTATGTGGATTTTTATCAGCCCCTCGTAGAAGATTAGAAACATGCTCTTCTTTTTTTGTTATTTTTTCCATATTAATAATTTTTTAAATATTTTAATGCTTCATAGAAATCTAAGTTTTGCTCAAACGAGACAAAGTTAACAACATTGCCAGCTTTGCCACAACCAAAGCAATAAAATGACTCGGATTCTTTGTAGACACATAAACTTGGATTTTTATCATCATGAAAAGGGCATCTCATGGCCAATTTATCACCAAGAGAACGTACACTAGAGTAATTCTCCTCAACATAAACTGACAGCAACACCTTTTCAATAATTACGTTAATATCAATAAAGCCTGAATTCTGAGCCTGTGACTTGCTGTGTAAAAAAAGATAAGGAATAATTTTAGATGCACTCATGATGAGCTCCTCTATTAAGCATCTAATCAATACATCAACAATCTCCTCAGTAATATCTTGCTCATCACCACACAACACCCCTCTATACTTACTAAGCAAATAACGTCTTTTTGAATCAAGCTCCTTAAATTGCTGTGACAATATAGACATATTCTCCTGAGCTATTTGCCTTAATACCTCCTCACCAAAGACTTCCTGATACTCTTTAGTTGTAAAATGTTGCCTACTCATTTTCCAGTCTTTTTCTAGATCCCTTATAAAAAGATCTTCTATTGTTTTTTCATAATTCATATTTTCAAATATTTTTAACCGTGAATCATATGCTTAATATTCTGCATTGCATCAACAAATGTCTTGGGGTTTATCATTAATTCGTTGTTATAATACTTTTTTATCACATCCTCACACTCTTCCTTATTTTCAAAAACAAAATAAGTAACTCCACCTTCCTGATAACTTTGATCAAGTCTTAAGCCCAAACTCAATAATAGAGCAGACAAAAAACGATCTTTTGTCTCATATAATTCGCAATATTGATTTTCCATAATTTTAAATTTTAATAATTAAAAAAGACTATTCTTCTCATAGAATAATCCTTAAAAATTAATCTGAAATCTACTTATAACTAGAACAAATAAAATTCACACTACACATCATTTCTAATCTTTCTTTGTTCAGAGATAATCTTTCTTACATTACCTTCATCTAACTTATATCCAGACTCTTTCATTATATCGGCAATTATAATATCTTTATAATTTGTTGTCCTATGATCATTAGCTGATATTTTTCTTAATATTTCAATACTAAAAAGACTCAACTCATAAATCACGCAATTTCGTTTAAAATCCTTATAACTCCTTATTCCTTTCTTATTTTTCAATTCTTTCGTTTGAGCAACAATACCCTGAAATACCTCAATAGCCTTGTTATTTTTCTTTATAAATTCTTTCAAATCAGAGATGTTTGAATTATCTCCAACCCTTAAATACACACCACTTTTAAAACTCTTTGTTTCGCCCACACGAACCAACTCCAAGCTACATCCTGTTAAGTTTAAACAATGTAGCCTTGGAGAGCCACCTAAAAATAAATACTGCTCAACAACTAAACTAAAATCATCGTAATAGTTAAATTTTTGTTGAATATCATTCTTAAACTTTATTAAAATATTAAAAGGATGTTTTTCAGATTCAAGCCCTTCTTTAACTAAATTCTTTTTACACCATTTTTCATACTCAGAGATTCCAAAATATGGTTTATTATAAACCACCTCTCCCGCAAAACCATTTTTTGGTATATTTAAAAGAAATCTACATTCTCTAACCTTTTCATTAAAAAACTTTGAAATTGATATTCTACACCAAAGCACATAAGCCTTTTTTACACTCATATTAATATTAATTTACATAATCATAACTCCACTCATCTTACCAAAAACACTTAATAATTCAAAAAAATACTACATTGCATCACTCAAGCATTGACAAAAATCAATATTTCTGCAAATATTAAGATGTTATTTTGACATGTTGTCGAATAACTCACTTTAAGACCTGCTTAAGTCATGGCCTGCGGAGACACCAGCATGATGCAGATTTTAAAGGACAAGCGTTGCGCTAAACCCGCAATTTAAACGCTCTTTTCAATCAAGTAAAACAATTTAGGAGAAAAATGATGACTGCTCGTACCAGCACTGCAAAAAAAAACCAACTATTACAAATGGCAGGTAAACTATCTGGACAATTTGCAAAGGCAACAAGCCTTGTGTTAGAGGGCAAAAGAACACCTGAAGAAATTTCTGTTTTAAATAAGGCACTACAACTTTTTCGTGAAGGAAAATTAACACTAACAACCATTAAAGCTCCCATTAAAAAAACGACTCAAGTTCAATCAATACTTTCTATAAGAATAGAAGACCTCTCAATCTCAGATAGCTTGAAAAAATATTTAAAAAAACGGGGCATCTTTTATGTTGGTGAACTTTTCCTCATAAACAATGACATCAAAGCTCATGCACGAGCAGATGAAGTTAAAGAGCTTATTCTAAATTCACTAGGTCTTCCTTTATCACTTAATGTCCATGAATTATGGATACCTCCATATTGGAGTGATGAAGAATTTCAAGATGCGCTATCTAGACCCATTAATGAATTAATTGATAACCGTCCTTTACCTCAAAAAGACCTAAAAAAATACGTTATTCCTGGAAGATTTATAACTGATACGCATGGAGTATTTCTAATTAGCAGAAAAGTACATTACGGCAATCAATATATTAACTGGGTTAAATATAACGTAGAAAGTGGAAGGCATGATTTAGATGGCAATTGGAGTATAACCGAATTACAAAAAGCTCAATCGCTACTACTACCCAACTCTGGATTGCATGCAGCGGCATTACCAGCACCAAACTGGATACTACCCACTAAAAAACCAGATGCTTGGTATATTGTAAAAACAAGAATTGAAACAATGATGGTCGATGAAATAAACAAAAGAGAGGTAAAAAATGGAGAATGCATGTGGCTTAAAATGGCCAGGAAATTAAAACTAACGCAAGTAGCTCGCCTCGAAATGACGGTAAGAGAGTTCTTTCTTTATGGCACTGGTGAAAATGAAGAGTTTGAAGATACACTATTAAAGCAAATTCCCATGGGCATAGAGCGATGGTTAACAGAATCTAACATCCCCATGTTAAATTTCCTAACAATGACTCGCTCTGATTTAGCTATGAAAATTAAGTCAAGTTATACTGTATGGAATATTTCATGGAATATATCAGACCTAGATAGTCTAGATGAAGCTCTTAGAAAACAATTCAATTTACTCCTATATTTAGAAATTGATGATGCACGCGAGAGCCTGGGATACGAATAAAAAAAATCGAGCCGACGAACCACAACAACGGTAAACGTCGGCTTTTTTATTTAAAAAAATATGACAGACTAACTGAATATTGTTTTTTATCTAAAACAATGATAAATTAAGATCAACAATTTAATTGCCTAAACCATTTTAAATGGCATGGCTAAAAAAACCGACCAAGACACAGAGAACTCCTCGTTCAGTTTGTGCCTTGGTCGGTCGTGACTTGAAAAAGTCATGGGTGAAGCAATTCACCACGCTGGCGAGGAGCTTTTTGTTTTAAAAGCATTCGCACCAGCCTAATTAAGTCCGACCAAGGCCATGAAAAATCAAATAACCCCACAACCCTTTGTAAAATGGGTTGGTGGTAAACGCTCACTTATTAATGAGCTTATTAAGCGTTTGCCAAAAAATTTTAATAGCTATTATGAGCCATTTATAGGAGGTGGCGCATTATTCTTTTCTCTATGCAATAAACTAGAGAAAGCTATTTTGATCGACAAGAATTTAGAGCTAGTTATCACCTACAATGCAATCAAGAAGCAACCAAAAAAATTAATAGAAAGACTAAAACAACACGCCCGAAATCATTCTGAAACACATTACTATTTTGTGCGTCAAAATAAACCAACGAGTCCGTTAGATATTGCGGCTCGTTTTTTGTATTTAAATAAGACTTGTTTTAATGGGCTTTATAGAGTCAATAAAAGTGGTGGTTTTAATGTGCCAATAGGTAAATATAGTAATCCAAATATTGTTCAAGAAAGCAATATTCTAGCCTGTCATAAAGCATTAGATGTAGCTGAAATTAAGTATGGTGATTTTAGCCATGTAGAGCCTCAGAAACAAGACTTTGCTTACTTTGACCCACCATACCACCCAACCAGTGAAGCCTCGTTTACAGCCTATACTAAAGACAATTTCATGGAGTCAGATCAAATAAGACTTAGAGATTATATAGTAAAACTTCATAGAAAAGGAGTTTACATAATGCTATCTAACTCAAGTACTGAGTTTATTCGAGACTTATACAAAGCTAAGTATTTTAATCACCACGAAGTCTTTGCTCCTAGGTATATTAATTGTAAACCTGGAGAGCGTGGCAAGGTAAGCGAACTATTAATTACTAATTATTAAAAATATGAAACAAGGAACACGAGCTAATTTTAC
>JADHVC010000041.1 GCA_016784175.1 Patescibacteria group bacterium
GGATTACCAGTCTTATAATCAATAATTTCTAAACTACCATCAGGCAACTCATCAACTCTATCGATTGAACCACGCATTACAAAGTCACTCATTTTAAGCATAAATGCCTTCTCTAGCGCAACCACTTTTGGTAGATTATTAAGATCTAAATTACTAAAAAAACTAACCAATATATCCCTGCCCTTTTTCTTATATTCCTCGCACTGCTCTCGACTCTCATACCCAAAATCAATCCACTTTTTTTCATATATATTTATAATATCTTTTAATTGAGGGACATACTTTTTTTGATCACCACCAAACAAACTGGCCTGTGTTATCGTATCAACCATCGATGGCATTAAAAAATCGCTAAGCACGTTATGCATTAAACGCCCAAATTGCATTGCTGGATTTTCTGGCACTGGAATACGTAATATAAAATTATACTTATATTGCAGAGGACAATTAGTAAAGGCAGCGATTTGAGAAAAAGAAAATTTTGCAGGTAACTGATACTTAGGAGTAGGAACATCATTTTTTGGATTCTTAAGATCATTAACTTCGCGCATCACTTCTAGCTTCTTTAAGAAAGCTACCTCGCCTACAGGCAATATATTATTTTTAACTATATTAGATTCTTCTAAAAATTTTGATGGTTTTTTTTCTCGCGCTCCTCCATAGTCTTTTGCGTTAGTTAAATATAGATTATCTCGTGCACGTGTAATAGCCACATAAAATAAACGCCTCTCCTCCTCAATATGAGTATCCCCTTCTGGTAATTTTTCACGTACTAATGCATCAGGAATCTTAATTTTTTCAGCTCTCCTTATGGTAGGAAATTTTTTATCAACCATATTCGGAATAAATACATACTTAAATTCCAAACCTTTAGATCCATGAATAGTCATAATCTTTAATGTTTCAGAATCTTCAAAATCTTGCTTTAGTGCCCCAGTTTCACCAGCCTCCAATTCCATATCTAACATTTCCATAAAATCTTTTAATTTCAAAGAAGGGTCGTTAGTCTCAAACTTCTTAAGCTTCATATAAAACTGATTTAAAAAACTAAACTCATCTCTATGCAAATCAATATTCAACGACTCGATCAAACCAGACTCATACAAAAAACTAACCAACACTTTTGTAGGCCTATCTGATTGCACTAACTTAGAGTGCGACTCAATTAAACTCAAAAGTAAATTTATTTTTACAACAGATTCTGGAGTTACCTCACGAATAACAACCACATTCTTTAATGCTTCAAATAAAGACCAGTGCTTATTGCGAGCAAATTTATTAATTTTCATAATATCCTCGTAACCAACCTTAAATAACGGAATATTTAAAACACGATATAAAGCAGAGGATTCATGATAATTATCAAGAAGCTTTAAGTATGAAACAACATCAATAATAATTGGCTTGTAATACAAACCACGAAGAGACATAAACTGATGCGGAATATTTTGACGAGTAAGTTCATCAATATAGTTTAAGGCCGTTGAATTAGCGCGCACCAATATAGCAAAATCTGACCACTTAACATCAACATCCTTTTGAAATAATTCCTTAATACATTTAGCTACACTAGATATCTCCTCATACTCCTCTTGATACGTAAGATATTCAACACTACCTACATCACCACGATACGCCTTCAATTCTTTTTTTATCCCAAGCCTCACCTCCAATCTATTTGGATCATTATTCTTAATAAACTGATAAGCCTTATTTAATATCACTTGACCTGAACGATAATTATCTAACAACACTACTTCTTCCGTACCGTCATAATCCTCCTTGAATTGCATGATATTTGAAATTGAAGCTCCTCTAAATTTATAAATCGCTTGATCGTCATCACCCACAACCATCAAATTATTTTTTGGAGCAGAAAGAATCTTAATAAGTTCATTTTGAGACCAATTTGTATCCTGAAACTCATCAACCATAATATACTTAAATTTATTTCGATAGTGCTTTAAAATATTCGGCCGCTCACGAAATAGCTTAATAGTATAAGTAATTAAATCACCAAAGTCTAAATACCCCTCATCCAACAATAACTGATTATAAACAGAATATGCATTAGCTATCTCGCTTACACGAGCCACCTCTGCCTCTCTATCGACTTCATCAAGCTCTAAGCTTTTCAAAGAGTCTTTATTTAACTTAATATCCTTTGCGTAATTCAAATATTCCTGAGGACTAATATCCTCATCTTTTAAACGAGAGAAGTGTTTTAAGAGTTCGTGAATAAATTTCGTTGGATTACCTAGCGGTCGATAATAATCAAGCTTAAAAATACTCAAATTCTTTTTTATAAGTATCCAACTTTCAGTTTGATTAACTAATTTAAAGTCTGCACTTATGCCAATATCATAAGCATGTTCACGCAATACACGCTCACACAAACCATGAAATGTACAAATCCATAGATCCACATAACCATAAGGCAATATTTTATCAGCACGCTCTTCCATTTCGCCTGCCGCCTTCTCTGTAAATGTTGTAATCAAAACTTCATCTGCTTTTGCCAATTTACTGTCTAGTAAAAATTTTAACCTCTCCACTAATACAGTAGTTTTACCTGTACCTGCTCCCGCTACAACTAGCAAAGGACCACTAGTATGAGTAGCGGCCCTAAGCTGTTCTTTATTTAAATGTGTTTTTGTTGACATTTATTAACAAATACAATATCTTAAATACTATCTATCGGGGTGTGGATGATAAAACGCATGCAACAAGCATGAACATGTTGGTGAAAATCCAACCATCCCGACCATTTTTGATCTTTCATTAAAACGATGTTTTCATCGTTTTTTATTTTTTTAAAATTTGAAATACTTCCTCAACAGCTTGATTAAGCCTACCATCTAAATTCATAACTACGTAATCATATAAACTAATATGCTTTAACCACTCCTTAGTGTATTCCATTCTATCTTCAATGAACTGTTCTGTAACATTTTTATCTCGAGTACGAATTCTATTCTCTATTTGATTAAGTGGTGCATTAATTAGAATTGATTTTATATTTGGCAATAATTTTTTTGCTGTTCGCACACCCTTATATCCCATTTTCCAAATACCAATCTTATTAAGATTCTTCACTCGTTCTATTTCACTTTGAGTGACACCATAATAATTACCATATTCTTCTGCCCATTCAAAAAAATCATTATTCTCGATCTTCAATTTGAATTCTTTTTTACGTATAAAATAATACGGTTCACCATCCTTTTCTCCACTCCTCTTATCACGACTAGTTGTTGTAATTACCCGCTCAAGATCTACCCCTCTTTTCACAAGACCATTAATTATACTATCTTCACCAGCCCCTGATGGGCCGGATATTATAAATAAATTGTTTTGCATACTATTTAACTTTTCTTAAAAAAATTTTTAATTCTTCCGGAATCTCTACTTCAAATTTCACATTCTCTCCGTCCAAATCCTTAAAACTTAATTTTGTCGCACATAAAAATATACGCTCTAAATTAATCTTCTTATTTTTAATTCTTGTTTTCTTTGTCGAATATAAATCATCCCCCACGATCGGATAACCATAAGCAGTTAAATGACATCGTATTTGATGAGTCCTGCCAGTCTTAATACTGACATTTAACAATGTATAATTAATAAATGCCTCTCTAACATCAAATAAAGTTATAGCCTCTCTTGTGTTTCCCTCAATTAATGTACCAAGTGGCTTTGCTGCCATTTTAAAACCTTTAGCTGATCGTTCTAATGGAAATTCAATTGTGTCATAATCTTTAGTTGTCTGTCCATACACCAAAGCAACATACTGCTTATCAACATTACGCGCCTTAAATTGCCCTTTTAAAGAATCGAACATTTTCTGATTTCTTGCAACAACAATCAAACCACTCACATTCTTATCTAATCTATGAACTATGCCTGGACGCAACTTATCATCACCCACATCTACAATTTCTGGAAATTCTGCAACTAACAAACTAGCCAAACTGACAACATCTTTAATGTGCTTAGCCCCATGAGTAATTAAACCAGCTGGCTTATTAATTACAACGTAATCTTTTGTTTTTTTAATAATTATCAAATCCATTTTTTTTATAACTCATACCTGCACACCTCTAGCTGCAGATACAAATAATTATAATTCACTGTATTATAATGCCTCACCCTCATAAAAACGTAAGTTCTCACACCAAATAAAGAGCATTCTTTAATTAAACGCTTCTCTTAACTTAGCAATTTGTTTATCAATTGTAAATTCCTTTAGAACTTTCTCTCGCTGAAGTTGCCCAATTTTATCTCTAGCAACAACCTTCTGTTCAATTTCAACTATTTTCTTTGCTACAACATCGATATTATCAATATCTACCAGTGTTGATAATCTTCCCTTGAGATCAACTATTTGCTCTTCAAAACCAACGTGTCTTTGTGCAATGATTGGAACCCTGGCATACATAACTTTAAGTGCAATAGTTAAATCTACTAAAGTTGGGAAATTCTTAACACATACATAGGAATCAAAATTATTGATCCATTTATGTAACCGAACTTGTTTACCAACAAACCAAATTACATTTTCGAGCTTCATTGTCTTCGCCATCCAAACCAAGTTATTTTTTTCATCTCCTTCTCCTATCACAATAACCTGCAAATTAGGTATAACCTCAATACACTTTTTTACTGCCTGAAACAAAATACCTATATTACTATCATTATTTAAATTTTCGATAACCCCCACTGTAAAAAATCTTCTTAAGCTACCTCCCCTTTCTTTCATTGCCATATTATTAAATAAGTTATCTTGATGAGCCTCTTCCTTGATATCTATTGATGGCAACAACCTCAATATTTTCCCAGAATCTACACCTACAATTTTAAGCTTCTCTTTTGAATAATCACTATATGTCAATACTTTATGACAAAATTTAGAATTAATTTTAAAAATAGATCTTATAATACGACCTTCAAGTAAAATATCTTCGCCTGGCAACTCAATCCAAATCAATCTTAGCCCTAACAATCTCGCCGGAATTGAAAAAACAATCTTTTCAAACAACGAAATACAAACTACAACATCAATCTTTCTAACATAAGTTAAAACCATTAAATACAGAGAATAAACAAGAAAATACAAGGGGTATATCGTTAAAAATACAATACTTGAAGCTAAATTTGAAAAAACAAACCAACCAACAAAATATGAATATTTTTTACCAGTCATAACAAAGCACGACCTACTATTAGCATTAAAGTATGATGCAATTCCGCTAAATAAAAAATCATCATTCAATGCCCTTAAAGTTTCAAAAAGTGGGTAAATATCTTCATCAGATGAATTAATGATTAATACATTTTTTTTCATAAAATCATTATATCATAACGCCCGAACTTTAAATAAAATAATAAAATGTTGCCTCTAATTAACATTTATGGTAAGATTTTTCGGTAATCAGATCAATGTACTTATTCATCACCTCTGATTCACTACTAGATAGTTGCTCACACAACACATAGTGGGTATATTAATTTTAGCTAATATATCAGTAAGTGAAGCGGAACATATTAATATCAATTTAAAAAGTAATACCTACACAACATTTTAAAATAACCTTAATGTTACTAGTAGCTTAGGCCGATTGTTGGTTAAAATTAATATACCCACTATGTGTTGTGTGAGCACGTATTCTAATAATATTTGACAAATCTCAAAAAAAATGCAATTATTATCTATATTAAAGAAACATTGCACAAAAAATGCACAACGAATTATATATGAAAACATTTAAAGAACTCGGCTTAAACGCAGATATTATGAAATCACTGGACGACTTAAGTTTCGAAACACCAACACAAATTCAAGCAAAGGCAATTCCTTTTGTCTTAGACTCAAAAAAAGATCTAATAGCTCTTGCTCAAACCGGAACAGGCAAAACGGCTGCTTTTAGTTTGCCAATATTAAACCAAATAGACACCAAGGAAAAGGGTTTGCAAGCGATTATACTTTGCCCAACACGCGAATTGTGTATGCAAATAACTCAAGATATTAATAAATTTGCTAAGTATTCAAAGGGCGTAAAGGTTACAGCTGTTTATGGTGGCGAAAGCATAATGATGCAAATCAAGTCAATAAAAAGCAAGACAAACATCGTTGTTGGAACCCCTGGCCGTGTTCGAGATCTTATTAGACGCAAAGTTTTAAAACTTCAGTCAATAAAATGGGTCGTTTTAGATGAAGCAGATGAAATGTTAGATATGGGATTTAAAGAAGATCTCGATGCAATCCTGCAAGAAACTCCCAAGACAAGACAAACTCTACTTTTTTCAGCTACTATTTCAAATAGTGTTCACTCTATCGCCAAAAAATACATGCAGGAAGCAGAGGAAATAAGCATTGGTGAAAAAAACCAAGGGTCAGAAAACGTAGCACATGAATATTACGTTGTTCATCCTAAGGACAGGTTCGAAGCTTTAAAAAGAATTTTAGATTATATTCCAGACGTTTATGGGATCCTTTTTTGTCGTACTAAATACGAGACTCAAGAAGTGGCAGATTCTTTAAAGCAATCAAATTATAATACAGAGGCAATGCATGGCGATATTTCGCAAAATCTCCGCACTAAAATAATGCAAAGATTTAAACAAAAGAAAATTAAACTTCTAGTCGCAACAGATGTTGCCGCTCGTGGAATCGACGTTAACAATTTAACTCATGTTATTAACTATAATCTTCCAGATCAAAATGAATCATATACTCATCGTAGTGGCAGAACAGGCCGTGCTCAAAATTTAGGTATTGCTATTACTATCATAACCCCTCGAGAAGCCAGAAGAATAAAACAACTAGAAAATATGATAGGTAGAACCATAGAGCCAAAAAAAGTAGTTAATGGCCAAGAAATATTAAAAAATCAAATAACAAACTTTTTTAAAGATTTAGAGGTGCCAGTAAAAGATTCATATAAAGAATACTTTAAAGATTATGCCGAGCAACTCGAGAAACTTTCAAAAGAAGATGTAATAAATAATTTACTTCATTACAAATTTAATCATTTAATTGAAGGCACTAAAAATTCAAGAGATTTAAATGCTAAAGAAAAGAATTTTTCAGATGGTAGAGCTAATTCAAATAGTATAAATTTAAAAATCAATATTGGTAAAAGTAATTCATTCGATATTAAGTCACTTTTTGCTCTTATTAACTCAAATAAAAGTTTAAAGGGCGTAGAAATAGGCAAGATAAATTTAACTCCAACGTATTCAATATTTTCAGTCGAAAAATCTCGTGCAAACCAAGTTCAAAAAGCTCTTCAAAATACATCTTTCATGGGAAAAACCATTAATATTTCAACTTCAACTGAGCTAGTTAGCTATGGTCGTTCATCTGGGCGTGCTAACTATCGAAGGCAAAAACCAATGCGTGGCAATAAGCAAGGCGCTTCGCGCAGGTCATTTAAACGTTAATAGTCCGAAATTCTAAAATCGCAATTTATACCAAACTGGAGCCTTCGGCTCTAGTCTTTTGTGGACTATTTAATTAATAATGGCTTCTTGTTCAAAATAAGGTGGACTAATTCAATATAGCTGCTCACACAACATATAGTGGGTATAATAATTTTAGCTAATATATCAGTAAGTGAAGCGGAACATATTAATATCAATTTAAAAAGTAATACCTACACAGCATTTTAAAATAACCTTAATGTTACTAGTAACTTAGTCTGATTGTTTGTTAAAATTAATATACCCACTATATGTTATGTGAGCACGTATAATTCAATTTATTGCTTATTGAATAAAAACATGTTAATTTATAACCTCGCATTGCTCATTCAACAATACAGCCAAGGAAGAAACCATGACAATTTCTATGAACAATATTACAGGTCTAGGAACTGCTCTTGTTACCCCCTTTGACGAGGACGGTAAAATTAATTGGGTTGCCCTAGAGTGGCTAATTAACTATCAAATTCAAGAAGGTGTAGATTTTCTTGTGCCGTGTGGAACAACCGGAGAGTCAGCAACCTTAACCGAAGCAGAGCATGTTCAAGTCGTAAGATTTACAGTAGAAGTAGTAGCAAAAAGAGTCCCAGTAGTTGCAGGTACGGGCTCAAATTCCACAAGAACGGCTGTTTATCTAACTAATCAAGCCAAGAATTCTGGCGCAGATGCTGTTCTCGTGGTTTCACCCTATTACACAAAACCAGAACCAGCCGGCCTTTACGATTATTACAAAAGCATTGCCCAAGTCGGCCTACCAGTAATTCTCTACGACATTCCCGGCCGTACAGGTCGAGGCGTCCCAATGGAAGTCATAAAGGCACTAGTTAATGAAAAGGCAATAGCAGGCATTAAATGGGCTAGTGGCGATTTAGGTCAACTTATGGAAATCCGCCAAAATTCACCAGTCAATTTCAGAATATTTTCTGGCGATGACGCCCTAATACTCCCGGCTATGTCTCTTGGTGCAGATGGGGCAATTTCAGTAACGTCTCACATTATGCCAAAAGCAATCCAACAACTAATAGTTTCCGTTAAAGAAGGTGATTTTAAAAATGCAAATCAACTGCATTATCTAATGCTTGATCTTATGCGTGCTTTATTTATGGAAACCAATCCTATCCCTGTTAAAACGGCATTGTCTATAGTATTCCCCGAGATATTTCATTGCGCATTTCGCTCACCGATGACTCAAATGAGTTTAGTAGCTCGAGACAAATTGGAGAAAGTAATCGAAAAACTTAAACTTCCAAATGAAATTAGCGTTCAAAGCCAACAAGTAAATAAGGGGAATTAATCATGACAATCAAAGTCGGAATTATCGGTCGTGGTATAATCGGACAAGCTCTTGCAAAAAAGGTTGTCGCAGCTGGTTGGAATCTAAAATTCACGGCAGACTCCAAGCATGTATATAAAGGTTACGACATTATCGGCAATATAGCTTGTCTCAAGAATCACATACCGAATACTGAT
>JADHVC010000042.1 GCA_016784175.1 Patescibacteria group bacterium
TTGGTGGGACTAGTGATGACTTATTATTATATCAAGTAGGTGCAAATAACATATCATTGTATACCAACGGTACAGAACAAATGAGAATCACAAGTGGCGGCAACGTCGGCATCGGCACAACGGGGCCAAATGCGAAGTTACATGTGAGAGGCGCAGTGAATGAGGCAGCGTTAATAATTGATCCAGATGAAAGTGTAAACAACGGAAGTACGGGTATTTTATTTGGGGCTAGTAACTCTAGTGCTAATAAAAAAGCTGGTATATTTTTTCAAAGAGATGGGCTTGATGGATCTCTAAGGGGTGATTTGATATTTGCTAATAATAATACAGGTAATGGAGATAATGCATCAACAACGGATGCGGTAATGGTACTACAAGCAGGCGGCAACGTCGGCATCGGCACGACGGAGCCGGGTAGTAAACTTTCTGTTGTTGGTCTTCCTTCGGGGTCAACACGATCGGCGGCAGGTGTAAGTGGTAATTTAGCGGGGGCGGTATGTATTACAGATACCGGAAATATGTATATTGATACTGATGGAAGTTGTGCTGGTAACTAAGGGTCGCACAGAGAAAACAATTACAATTTAAGTAGATAAATTTTACCTCACCTAATAACCAAAGGCGGGGTAATTTTTATGTAACTGCTCACTATACCTGCATTATTTTTGAGCGCATATGGAATATGTAGTAATTTTTAGCACAATTTAACTTAAAAAATTTTATGTTTGAGTGAAGCGAGTTTAAAATTTTTGTTAAAGTGTGCGTAAAAAATTGCCCAATATTCCATCCTAAGCGAAAAAGTGATGCAGGTATAGTGAGCACTTACTTTTTTGTTAGTTAGTCTTAATGGTCAGACCAAATCTTCTTATAGAGATGGTCAAGTTTATAAGATTTTATCTGTAATTATTAGCCAATATTAGTCACTTATCCCCCATTCATCCACATTGGCTCCTGTTTATTTTGATGCTAAAATGAGTTTAAGAGCTAAGAGATTTTCACTCAATACGGCCGTAGCATCTATTATTTATGTTGCGGTATTTTTTTTTGTCAAAAATTTAATCGTAACTGCTCATTATACATGCATTATTTTTGAGCGCATATGGAATATGTAGTAATTTTTAGCAGAATTTAACTTAAAAAATTTTATGTTTGAGCGAAGCGAGTTTAAAATTTTTGTTAAATTGTGCGTAAAAAATTGCCCAATATTACATCCTAAGCGAAAAAGTGATGTAGGTATAATGAGCACTTACAATTAGTCTAATTATTAATATACAAAAATATATGTCTACAATATTTAAATGTGATAAGTGTGATGATGTAATTGAGCGAAGGGTTGATTCTATGGATCTTTATTATCCAGGCTTTAGAAAGTATAATTTACCTAAAGATCCTTGCTTTTGCAATGAATGTTCGGATATTCTTGCTATGTGTGTAAAACGTTTTATGGCCGCTCCAAGAATTCGGTTATAAATGTTGACAATATTTGGTGGAATAATGTATATTTACATTAGCACTGTCATTTAGAGAGTGCTTAATATCTGATTAATATACATATATTTTATGTTTGAAAAATTTACTCAAAAATCTCAAGAAGTAATAATCAATGCGCAGGTTTTAGCGCAAGAGGCTGGTCAAAAATATATTGAAGCTTTGCATATCTTTGCGGCTTTAATTGCGATAGACGAATCTATTATTAAGCCTGTATTTGATAGCTTAAATGTCAATTTAGATGTTGCTGAAAAGAAAATTTGGGCAGAAATTAACAAATTACCAAAAGCAAATGTTCGATCTGGTGCAATAGTTGAAATGGTTCAAGGAACTAACGAAGTGGCAATGGCGTTTGAGCGAGCGCGTAAAGAGGCTAAGCAAATGGGTGATGAATTTATTTCGCTTGAGCATATTCTACTGGCGTTAATTGGTATTCGTTCAAAGGCGCAGGAAATCCTTTTAGGTTTAGGTATTGAATACGAAAAAGTTTTGCAAATATTAGCTAAAGAACGAGGCTCAGGTCAAATCCATGACCAAAATCCAGAATCAAAGTTTAAGGCTATCGAGAAATATACTCTTAATTTAACCGAAATGGCTCGCAAGAAAAAGCTTGACCCTGTCATTGGTCGTGACCAAGAAGTGCGACGCATAATGCAAATACTTTCTCGTCGAACTAAAAATAATCCGGTGCTAATTGGTGAGGCAGGAACAGGAAAAACAGCTATTGTCGAGGGTTTAGCTCAGCGGATAATCGATTCTGATGTGCCAGATACTCTAAAGAATAAGGAACTTGTAAGTTTAGATCTAGGTGCTTTAATTGCTGGCGCGAAATTTAGAGGTGAGTTTGAAGACCGTCTAAAAGCGGTAATGCGTGAGGTTAAAGACAAAGGTAATATTATCCTTTTTATCGACGAGCTTCATACTCTTGTTGGGGCTGGAGCTGTTGAGGGCTCTATGGATGCTTCAAACATGCTAAAGCCAGCTTTGGCGCGTGGTGAGCTAAGAACAATAGGCGCCACTACGCTTAAAGAATATCAAAAATATATCGAACGTGATCAAGCACTGGAGCGTCGTTTTCAGCCAATATTCGTGGAAGAACCTTCAATCGAAGACGTAATCGCAATATTGCGTGGGATCAAAGAAAAATATGAAGTTCATCATGGTGTGCGTATTACTGATGACGCAATACTAGCGGCTGCAAAGTTATCTAGTCGCTATATTCAAGACAGGTTTCTACCAGACAAGGCAGTCGACTTAATAGACGAAGCGGCTTCTGTTTTGCGTATCGATATTGAATCAACACCAACAGAGCTTGATACTTTAAAAAGAAAAATTAAAAGATTAGAAATTGAACGAGCAGGGTTAATGGCAGAAAAGAAAAGCTCATCAAAGGTAAATGAAATCGACAAACAGCTAGCAGAACTAAAAGAAACAGCTGGTAGCTTAGAGCTTCATTGGAAGAATGAAAAAGAAGTTATCAACAAAATTAGAGAATCAAAAAGGAAGATGGATGAGTTACGGGCAGAGGCTGAAATTATAGAACGCAAGGGTGATGATCTAACTCAGGTGGCTGAAATTAGGTATAATAAAATCCCAGCCGAAGAGAGAGAGGTTAAAAAGCAGGAAGTTAAATTGACAAAAATTCAATCTAAGGGTTTGCGTATCTTAAAAGAAGAAATCGACGCCGAAGATATTGCAAGTGTTGTTGCTCGTTGGACAGGAATCCCTGCTAACAAGATGTTAGAAAGTGAAATTGCAAAATTATCACATGCAGAAGAAGTTTTGGGAGAGACGGTGATAGACCAAGAGGAAGCGATTAAGTCGGTGTCTAATTCGCTTAGACGGTCGCGTGCTGGAATATCCGAAGAAGGTAAGCCGATCGGTTCGTTTTTATTTGTTGGTCCAACCGGTGTAGGTAAGACACATTTAGCCAAGAGCTTAGCGAAGTTTATGTTCAATGATGAAAATGCCTTAATCCGTTTAGATATGTCTGAATTTATGGAAAAACATTCCGTTGCTAAAATCGTTGGCTCCCCTCCTGGCTATATTGGTTATGAAGAGGGCGGACAATTAACGGAAAAAGTTCGTCGTAGACCCTACTCTGTTATTCTTTTAGATGAAGTTGAAAAAGCGCATCCAGAAATATTTAATATGCTATTGCAAATTTTGGACGATGGTCGATTAACTGATGCTAAAGGTCGCGTGGTTAACTTTAAAAATTCTATTATCATTATGACATCCAATTTGGGAAACGAGGTGATCGAAGAGTACACAATTGGTTTTTCCGATGGTGCAGATCTTAAAAAGGCCGAAGTAGCCCGAGATGATGAGATGCATGAAAAGATAAACGAAATATTGAAAGAGTATTTCAAGCTGGAATTCTTGAATAGAATAGACGCAATTACAATCTTTAAGGGCTTAAACAAGAAGGCCTTATCTAAAATTGTTGATTTAGAATTAGAAAAAGTGGCTCAAAGGTTAAAGCACAAAGAGATCACGCTCAGTGTTTCAGAAAAAGCAAAAAAATTAATAGCTAAAAAAGGTTATGACTCAACTTATGGTGCTCGTCCACTTAAGCGCCTAATCCAAGATCTAATATTAGACGAGATCGCTCTAAATATTATTGATGGAAAAGTTAAGGAAGGCGATAAATTAACTATTGATGTTGGACTAAAAGAAAAAATATTGATTGGGGTGGGTAAAAGATAAAAAAGACTCCTCAAAAGTTAATACTTTTGTTATAATCATATTATAATTCTAAAGATTCCCAATGAATAAAAATATTCTTATTGTCGTGTTTTTTTTCTTACTTGCGTCTCCAGTAAGTGCAGCTAGTGAAATTAATTTTGACCCAAGTTACATAATCGGTGATAGCGATATCACAAATTCTAAAGCCATGAGTTATCAGGATGTGGTTGATTTTTTGCGATCTCAGAATAGTTATTTGGCTAATTATAAAACAGAAAATGCAGATGGTCAGGTTCAGGATGCAGCGCAAATTATCTATAATGCAGCGGTAAACAATTATGATTGTTCTGGTGCTAATATGAGTGATAACCCGAGTGCGCAAGAGAAACAAATTAAGTGTAAGCCAGTTAGTATTAATCCTCAGTTTTTACTTGTGCTTCTGCAAAAAGAACAGAGCTTAATTAGTGACAAGACGCCTCGTGCCTCTCAGCTCGACTGGGCAATGGGTTATGGTTGCCCTGATGGAGGTGGTTGCAATTCGCGATGGAAAGGTTTTGGTAAGCAGGTGAATTCGGCTGCATTGCAGTTTTTTGAGTATATGACCGCGCCATATAAATATAGTTTTAAGGCGGGTAATCTATATCGGTTTGATAATAAATATGCTATTGAGGAAAATCAACAAAGCCTTTTGGTTCGACCAGCTAACAAGGCGACTGCTGCTTTATATAACTATACCCCCCATGTTTACAACGGTAATTATAATTTGTTTAATATTTGGCAGAGTTATTTTAAAAAAGATTTGCTTGAAGGTTCTTTAGTACAGGCGGCTGGTGAAGCAGGAGTTTGGCTAATTAGAAATGGTGCAAAGATTCCATTCCTGTCAAAAATGGCTTTAACATCTCGTTTCGATGAAAACAAAATTATTACAGTTAAACCATCAGATTTAGCTAGTTATGTTAAAGGAGGCGCTATTCGTTTTCCTCAATATTCTGTTGTTAGGGCTCCCGATGGTATCGCTTATTTACTAGTGGATGATAAAAAGAGAAAGATTGCTTCTGATGATGCGTTTCGTCAAATTGGGTATAATCCAGAAGAAGTTGAAAATGCTAGTTGGCAAGATCTAGAGAATTATAGTGTTGGTGCAGAAATTACCGGAACATCGGCTTATCCAACTGGAGCTTTATTGCAGAATAATAAAACGGGTGGAGTTTATTGGGTAATTGAAGGAACTCGTTCTCCAATTTTAGACAAAGTGTTCTTGGCTACAAAATATAAAAACAAAAAAATTATACAAGTTTCACCTACCGAACTGGAACAATATCAAGAGACTAACCCTGTTATGTTTGACGACGGAGAACTATTAACTTCAACGAGCTCAAATGCTGTTTATGTAATATCAGAAGGAAAAAAGCGTCCAATTCCATCAGCCGAAATTTTTGAAAGTGTTGGCTTTAAATGGACTAATGTTTTAACCGTTAATCCAAAAGTGCTTTACTTGTACCCCAATGGTGAACCTTTAAGTATCTAAGTATATGATAATTAGCGCTTATATTTTACCTCACTCTCCCCTACTCATTCCATCTGTTGGTCGGGAGAATATAATAAGATTTAAGCACACGCGAGGTTCTATGGAACGCGTCGCTTTGTTAATAGCAAATGATAAGCCAGAAACAATTTTGCTAATTACGCCTCATGGTATGCACTCAAATTCGTCTTTGGTCTTAAATGTTGCACAACAATATATTCTTAATTTTAAGGATTTTGGAGATTTTAGTAATCGTCTAACATTCAAACCAGATGTAGAAACGATGCGCGAAATTCAAAATTTATTTGTAGGTGATGAAAACTTAATACTTTCAACCGAGGAAGCTCTAGACTTCGGGTCCTCTACCCCACTTTTTTTTATTGGCGACAAATATTCAAAAGCGAATATAATACCTATACACACTAGTGGGCAAGATTTAGATGTGCATTATCAATTTGGAAAAAAACTACAAGAAGTATTAGTTGAGTCAGAGAAAAGAATCACGATTATAGTTTCGGCCGAACTTTCACATCGGCATAGTTTAAATTCGCCTTCTGGTTTTTTACCGCAGGCCAAGAAATTTGATCAAAAAGTAATACAATTTTTGCAAAATAAAGAATACGGCAAGCTATTAAATGTAAACAAAAAAAACCATGAAGATGTGCACGAATGTGGTCTGCGACCAATCATAACGCTTTTAGGAATACTAGATAAATATAAACACGAAGCTAACCTAATTGGCTATGAAAAACCTTTTGGAGTAGGACACCTTACGATGCAAATATTATTTTAGGCAAGTACTCACTATACCTGCATCACTTTTTCGCTTAGGATGGAATATTGAACAATTTTAGTTATATTTGATTTTTTTGGGTGCGTGTTTTAGTTTGTAGTTCTCAAAGTTAAATTGTCTTTGTCTAATTGCATCAGGATCACCGGCTTGCTCTTTTTTAGCGTTATTAATCACTTTAAAGAAATATTTCCACTTTTCTCCATCTTGGCAAAGTTCCTTAGTGTCATTAAGACATCGTTCTATGTAGCTTTCCGTATTTGTTTTACATATTTTAAATACAGAGCTTTTTTTGTTGGCTGGAACTTGAAAGTCTTGTATGATCTTTAAGGCAAGACCTTGCCAAGAGTAAGCAACTGGTTTTTTTACAACCACCTTATTGGCAATAGTAAATAGAGATTCAAATTCTGATATTCGTTTAGTAGTCATGATATTATAATAACAATTAATTATAGTTATTTCCACTTGACTTTAAGCTTGTGGTTATTTATAATAAAAGCATGAAAAAGCAAAATAAAGTTCTAAATCTCATAACTCATCCTAACCCTATTCTTAGAAAAGTATCGGTCTTAATTGATATTAAAAAAATTGATAAGAAGATGCAAGAGTTAGTTGCAAATATGATCCAGACAATGATAAGTGATAAGGGCATTGGTTTGGCTGCTCCTCAAATTGGGAAAAATATTCGTTTAATTATAGTAAACTATAGAGACAAGCCATTCGCACTAATCAATCCTGTTATTGTTAAGTTTTTTGGTGCTAAGGTCTCTGGCGAAGAGGGTTGTCTTTCAATTCCTCATGTTTTTGGTGATGTTTTAAGATATCGCAATGTAGATTGTGAGTACTTCGATTTAAGAGGGAACAAGCAATGTTTAAATGCGAAGGGTTTACTCGCCCGCGTTATTCAGCATGAAATAGACCACCTAGACGGAATTCTATTTATTGATAAAATGATAAAGGACAATAGTAATATTAAGTAGGATAATATTTTTTATTATAATGAATAACATTAAAGTAATTTTTATAAGCACACCTGACTTCGGTTTGCCAAGCCTAGAAGCTCTTATAAATGATAAGGATTTTAATATTGTGTCTGTTATAACAAAAAGCGATAAGCCAGTTGGTCGAAAGCAAATTCTCACTTCCCCACCCATTAAACAAAAGGCTTTGAAAAATAATATTTCCGTTTTGCAACCAATAAAAATAAAAACGATTGTAGCGGAAATTGAAGCTCTAAGTCCAGATATTATAATAGTGGTTGCTTATGCTCAAATTATTCCACAGGTTATATTAGACATACCTAAATATGGGTGTATTAATGTTCATGGATCACTTTTACCAAAGTTTAGGGGTGCATCTTGTATCCAAGCTGCTATTTTAAATGGTGAAAAGAAAACTGGAGTAACTATTATGAAGATGGATGCTGGTTTAGATACTGGGCCAATTTTAGCCCAAAGAGAAGTTGAAATTGAACCTAATTGGACAAGTGGAGATTTGTATGACAAAATATCAGTGCTAGGTGGTGAAATTTTAGCTCCTACTATAAAAGCTTACATTGCAGGTGAAATACAAGAAAAAGCGCAAGACAATTCAGCGTCAAGTTATGCAAAAATGCTAAAAAAGGAAGATGGACTAATAGATTTTAATCAGGACGCAGTTAATGTTGAAAGGTTTGTTCGTGCAATGCAACCATGGCCAGGGAGTTTCACGGACCAACAAATAAAAATTTTAGAAGTGTCAGGTGAAATTTTAGATACTGAGAGTTATGCACCAGGTGATTTTTTTGAGTACAACAATCAACTAGCTGTTAAATGTTTTCGGGGTGCATTGATAGTGAACAGAATACAACCAGTTGGAAAAAAGATTATAACTGGTCAGGAGTTTTTAAATGGTTACAAAAAATATATAAAAAAGTAAGGTAACTACCTACCATATCTACATCACTTTTTCGCTTAGGATGGAATATTTGGCAATTTTTTACGCACAATTTCCATATATAAGCCGCTATCGTCTAACGGTTAGGACACATGGTTCTCATCCATGAAATCGGGGTTCGATTCCCCGTAGCGGTACAAAAATCGAACCTATTGGATGGTAAGGGGGAATATCCCCTCTTGTATTTCTGGGGGGTATTCGTTCATCCTATTGAACTTATTTAAACTATTTGATAATCTTTATTCATAGTCTTTTATTAATATTCATAAAAAGATAAATAATCCGAGATCGTCTAATGGTAGGACAGCTGGTTTTGGTCCAGTCAATCGGGGTTCGACTCCCTGTCTCGGAGCAAATATTCTACACCTCCTAAAATTATTTATTCCCTTATCACTACAGGGTTGTATTCGGTTTTCAAGCTCAAGCTTGATATCCTCATTGCGTTTTAGCATGGGGTTTTTCGAAGACACGACAAAAAAAAAGCGCAA
>JADHVC010000043.1 GCA_016784175.1 Patescibacteria group bacterium
ATGGGGTTTTTTGCTTTATTTTTTGTGTGTATAAATATTGCTGGTGCCTCAAATATAGGAGAAAATATCGATACAGATGGAAGCTTGAGTGTTGCTTCTTCTTCTGTGCTTTTGGGTAATGTTGGAATAGCAACGACTTCTGTCATTTATCCACTTAGTGTAGGGAATAATTTTTATATTGATACAAACGGAAAGATAACCAGTAATGGTTTTGATACAAGTGCTTTTTTAGCTAGCGGTCTATCTACGCTTAACGGTGGGTTAGAAATTAATACTGATAAATTTACAATAGCAAGCTCTACCGGAGATACAGTTATTGCAGGCACGCTTGATGTGGCTGGTGCAGTAGATTTAGCATCAGTTGGTATTTTAACGAATATTTGGGGATCACTATCTGTTGATGGAGCAGCTACTTTTGATAATACCTTAACTGTGATAGGTGTTAGTGCTCTTAATGGTGGGTTAACAATTAATACTGATAAATTTATAGTTGCAAGTGCTACTGGTAATACTACTATTGCAGGCACTTTGAACGTAGCAAGTATAATTGATGTTGTGGGCGCTGTTGACTTAGCGTCTTCTGGTGTTTTAACAAACATTCGAGGAACATTATCTGTCGATGAAGCGGCCACTCTTGATAGGACTTTAACAGTTACAGGCACTACTGCCCTTAATGGTGGCCTAACAATTAATACAGATAAATTTACTGTTGCTAGTTCCACTGGTAATACTGCTATTGCTGGGACTTTTGGTGTTACCGGGGATACTACCATGACAGGCAAATTGACTACTACTGGTGCTACTGCTCTTAATGGTGGCTTAACAATCGCTACTAATAAATTTAGTGTTGCAAGTTCTACTGGCAACACTGCTATTGCTGGGACTTTGAATGTAACAGCTACAACTACATTGAGTAACGATCTTTTTGTTGGGAGTGCTAGTGGCTTTGACAACAAGTCTTTACTAAATGATGCATATGTCCAAGGGAATTTAGAGGTTGATGGAGAGGCTTATATTTATAAACTTTATGCTGATACTTTTGCTATTGCTAGTGATTACGAAATTGGTGAAACTATAAAGATTGGTGTGGCTTCTACTACGGTTGATAAAAATGACTATTTATTTATTGGACCAGAAGGAAAGATTAGTGATAACGGTGGTGATGTTGAAATTAGTGACAAGCTAACAGTTGAACAGGCAGCTAAGTTTAAAGGAGATATAGAAGTTCGTAATACTTCAGACACGCAGGTGCTATATGTTAATAATACCAATGGAAATGTTAATATGGCAGGTAATTTAAATATTAGTGCAACGACTGGTCAGTCTATTGTGGAAGGGGATCTTTGGGTAAAGGGGACACTTGAACTTGGTGCAAGCTCAATTCACTTCTCAAGAGATAATAAAATTAATGCTTTTGAGGCAGATTCTCCTGCTACATTGGGAACGATAGCTTTTAATTCGAATGATATTACAATTATTAGTGGAGATGAGAGTGCAGGAATTCACCCTTTGATGTTGAAAAGTACTAATTTTAATGTAGATTTGCTTGGCAACACTTCTGTTCTTGGAGCACTAAGTATTGGCAGCAAAGAGTCAGCGACAAATAAAGATTCAGGATCTTTGGTTGTAGAGGGTGGTGTTGGAATAGAAGAGAATTTGTTCGTTGGTGCAAATATAAATGCGATTGGCGATATAGCGGCTAAAAGCTTTAGTGGAGATGGAAGTGGCTTAACAAATATTAAGAAATCTCTTGAAATAAAAGTTACGAATGGTTCTCATTCCGGATTATTTAAAGATATAGAAACTAATCAGTGCGTTGACGGTAATAACGAAAATTTAAATGGCTATCAGTGTATGTACAATTGGATTCAAACTCAGGGATGTGAAGGATATCATGTTTGTGATGAGAGTGAATTGTTAGCCGCTTCTCAAATGGGGATAAATTTAAATAGTGGTAGTTTATGGTACAATGCTGGGCAGTCTTTTAATGAGTTAGTTGGGGTTGCAAACGATTGTAATTTTTGGAGAGATAATGATGAAGTTGTATTTGGTAATACATGGCTTTTAAGCAACGATAAATCTTATAACCAAGCATTAAGTTGTAACTCATCACGTCAAGTTGCGTGTTGTAAATAGAAATATCATAAATAACAATACTCCTTTGCTGCTTTAATTATAGATAATATATAGTTTTGAGTTATACATTAAGTAGAGCTAAGTTAAAAAAGACAAAAAGCTTTACTTTATTTATAATATATATTACCATTATTTTAATAAAATAAATGTAAAATATGCTCCATTTGAGAGTTTGTTTTTTTGTAACAAATAAAAATTATGGAAATTAGAAATATAGCAATTATTGCCCATGTAGACCACGGAAAAACTACCCTTACTGATGCCTTAATGCAACAAACAGGAATGGCAGCTGCCGGAGTTAGCATGGACTCGAATACCCTTGAATTAGAAAGAGGAATTACAATTTATTCAAAAAATACTTCTGTTCACTATAAGGACACAAAGATTAATATTGTAGATACTCCTGGTCATGCAGATTTTGGGTCAGAAGTTGAGCGTGTTCTTCGTTCTGTTGACTCTGTTTTGTTGGTTGTAGACGCACAAGAAGGACCAATGCCTCAAACTAAGTTTGTATTAAAAAAATCATTAGAATTAGGCATTAATCCAATTGTTGTGATTAATAAAATTGACAAACCGGCTGCTCGTGTTGAAGAGGTAGTAGAGATGGTATATGAACTATTCCTTGATTTGGGTGCTAACGATAAGCAATTAGATTTTACGACTATTTATGCTATTGCTCGTGAAGGTATAGCCAAATTGAACATGAGTGATGAATCAAAAGATCTATCTCCACTTTTAGATACTGTTTTAAAGCAGGTTCCTCCAGCTTCTTCACAAGAGGGTAGTAAAAAACCATTGCGCACTCAACCGTTCAACTTAGCTTATGATAACTTTCTTGGTCGTCTTGCTATTAGTCGGATATATGAGGGTGTAATCCGAGCAGAGGATAAGGTAGTAATTAGAGATAATCAAGGTGGTGCGCGTACTGGTAAGATATCAAAGCTTTACACTTTTGAAGGGCTAACTAGAAAAGAAGTTGAGTCAGCTGAAGCTGGAGATATCGTAATGACAGCTGGTTTACCTGACATTTTTATTGGTGAGACAATTTGTCACAGTGAAAATGAAGAACCTCTTCCACCAATTACTATTGATGAGCCAACTATTTCTTTAAATTTCTATGTAAATAACTCACCATTTGCTGGTCGTGAAGGTAAATATGTAACAACTCGTCAAATTAGAGAAAGATTAGAAAAAGAATTGGAAGTTAATGTTGGATTAAAGGTGGATCTTTCTAATAATGATCACTTTAATGTCTGTGGTCGTGGTGAAATGCATATCGCAATATTGTTAGAAAATATGCGACGAGAGGGTTACGAGCTTCAAATTTCTCAACCCCATGTAATTATTAAAGAAATTGATGGCGTGAAAAGTGAGCCTTATGAAGAGGTTACGATACTGGTTCCAAGTGAGCTGACTGGTACAATTATTGAAAAATTATCAAAACGTCGAGGTAATATGGTAGATATGAAGCCAGAACATGGATCAACAAAGATTATATTTGAAATCCCTACTCGAGGTTTACTAGGCTATCGTAACGAATATGTAGTTGATACACGCGGCGAAGGAATTATCTATACTCGGGTAATTGGCTTTAGACCTTATGTCGGTAAAATTGAGAAAAATGAAACAGGTTCAATGGTTTCGATGGCAACTGGTAAAGCACTAGGATTTTCTTTGTATAACCTACAAGAGCGCGGAACATTATATATTAATGCAAACACAGAAGTATATGAGGGTATGGTTATTGGAAATGCATCGAAGGGTCATGATATGACGGTTAATCCGACTCACGGCAAAAAATTAACTAATATGAGATCGTCTGGCGCAGATGAAGCCATTAGACTTACTCCGATAGCAGATTTGTCATTAGAGAGAGGTATGGGAATAATGCTTGATGATGAATATCTAGAGATTACACCTACAAATATACGCCTTAGAAAAAAACTATTAACTGAAACAGAAAGAAGTCGTTCAGGTAGAAAAAAATAAAAAAAAAGACCTTAGAGATTTATCCCTAAGGTCTTTTTTTGCTTTTATAAATGAAATGAATCATAGCTTTTGCATTAAATGGGTGAGTAGAGGGAATCGAACCCTCGTGTCTTGGACCACAACCAAGTGTTCTACCATTGAACTATACCCACCATATATTTTTTTCTGTCACATGAAAGCAAAAAAATGTACCTTAAACAATAACAGCCGAACTTTTTTTTGATCACTAGTCAATGTAAAAAATACTATAAATAAAGAGTATCAAATAATTCAGATAATTTCAATAGAGCGCACAAAGCACTATTAAACCTATATATTTGTTTTTTTTGCATTTGTCCGCCCGCAGAAAGGGGGCTGAGGAATGAATGCGGGCGGGCTGAATTTGATTTTTTGACGAGGACAGCTAAAATGTCTAAAAAACAAAGGTTTTTAGGGTTAACGTGTGGTCATAGCGATTGGTAACTGCTCACTATGTCTGCATTACTTTTTCGCTTAGGATGGAATATTGGGCAATTTTTTACGCACAATTTAACAAAAATTTTAAACTCGCTTCACTCAAATTCATGATTAGTGCAGTGGGTATCTCAAATGAGGTATTTAGTCCACTACTCATGTTGAGGAGCCCTTGGTGCGGGGAACGCATCATTTCACGCTTTCGGCCACAGGCCACGAGCAAGAAAACAGGAGAATACAAAGCACCTCCGCTAGTTTTTACGCACGCCGTAATCGTGCAGAGATTAAATCGAGTTAAGGATTGCGGACTTAACCAAAAACAGCCTCCCCCAGTGGAAATACTCGGGGCCTTTTCTTTTTGAAAATCTTTAAGTTCTATTCTGGTGCACCCGGCAGGATTTGAACCTGCGACCTACGGCTTAGAAGGCTGTTGCTCTATCCAGCTGAGCTACAGGTGCTTAGAACCTAAGTTAAAATAACTTAAGTAATTTTACTTTACTATATAATTATTAGTTATTAATTATCAATTGTCAATTATTTTCTTCTTTTGGCATGAAATGCTTTATGTACATCCTTTAATTGCTGATCTGTTATGTGTGTGTAAATTTGGGTAGTTGAAATATTCGAATGCCCTAGGAGTGACTGTACGCTACGGATATCTGCGCCGTTGATCAGCAAATCTGTTGCGTACGAGTGACGCATTGTATGTGGCGTGACCTGTTTGGTTATTCCTGCTACTACTCTATATTTTTCTATTAATCTTTGGATGCTTCTTGGTGTTAAATTGCCATCATAGGCAGTGTCGTTTCTATTTTTATCAAAACGGATGAACAAAAATAGGTTATTATCTTTACGTAAGTCTAAATATTTCTTTATCCAATGCTTAGCTTCTCCCGACAAAAAAACTAATCTTAGCTTTTTACCTTTACCTCGGATGGTGAATTCATCTCGTTCGAGGTTTATGCTCTCTATTTTTAGTTCAGCAATTTCGCTGACTCTCATTCCAGTTGAATAGAATAGTTCCATGATTGCTTTATCTCGAAATGCGACAATCTCAAGGGTGTTTATTTTGAGTGGTGAAATAAGCAAACGCTCTAAATCTTCACCGTCGATATAATCAATTTGCCTTTCCTCTTGTTTTGATAGTTCAATTTTTTCTGGGGCCAATGTTTTTATGTCAATTTTTGCTAAATGTTTTAAAAATACTCTAAGCGCAATAAGGTGATAGTTTTGCGTATTTTTTTTAAGTCGCTCGCCTGGGGTGGGGGCATATCTATTGATCGCTAAACGATATTTATTTACTAATTCCAGGGTAATATTTTCTGGGGTTACGACTTTTTTACTTTTAGCGTAATTAGCGAATCGTTTTAAGTAGAAATTATAATTAATGAGGGTTTTTTGGGACAGTCCTTTGGTGATTTCCAGATATTCAAGAAAATCATTGATTGCTTTCTCCATAACTTTTCATTATTAATTATTAATTCTGCATTTATTATACTCTTCTTGCATTTTTTTTGAAAGCATGATACTATTCAATTTAGATTTTCGTTTTTAGAATATCTATAATTTTGTAATATTAAAGAATTAAATTTTAATTAAAAAGTCCTTTTCTTGGTTTAGGAAATTGTTATTAATATCCTTTTCTCGGTTAGGGAAATATGCAACTATGTTAAGCAAAGCAGCAAAACAAAAAATTATAAAAAAATTCAAAACTCACGAGAATGATACTGGATCTCCTCAAGTTCAAATCGCTATCCTTTCAGAAGAGATTTTGCTATTATTAAATCATTTAAAAACTCATAAGAAAGATCACTCGTCACGCAGAGGTTTATTGAAAATGATTGGCGATAGAAGACGTTTACTTCAATACTTACAAAAAGAAGATAACGAAGCTTTCATGGATGTTGCAAAGAAATTGAAGCTGAAAATAGCTAAAAAAATGATTGAAGATGAAGAGAGTTTAGTAAGTAAAAAGTCAATCATAGACATTAATGAAGATGTGAAAGTTGATGAAGATGAAGTTATCGAGAGTGAAGACGAATAAGTATGGTTGCAAACCTTCGGGTCAGGAACGATTATTAATAATTATAAATAAAAATGTTAAAGCATAAAGACCAACGTGTTGGAGTATTTGTAGATGTTTCGAACATGTATCATTCAGCTAAAAATCTATATCAGAAACGGGTTGATTTTGGTGAGATACTTAAAGAGGCAACTGCAGATAGAAAATTAATTCGTGCTATTTCCTATGCTATCGTTACAGAGAATGAAGAAGAAGTATCATTTTTTGAAGCATTAATTCAACAAGGCTACGAAGTAAAGGTTAAAGATCTACAAGTTTTTGCTGGCGGAATGAAAAAAGCAGATTGGGATGTTGGAATAGCAGTTGACACTATCAAATTAGCTGATAAACTAGATGTTATCGTTCTTGTAACTGGAGATGGTGACTATATTCCTTTAGTTAGCTATTTGCAAAACACGAAAGGATGTCTAGTCGAAGTTCTAGCGTTTAAGCAGAGCACATCAAAAAGTTTGATTGAGGAGTCTGATGATTTTATAAATTTAAGCAATAATAAAAAATTTCTAAGATAAGCCTTAAGATAAGTCTAAGGATTACATAAAAATATGACTGATGATAAAACAAAAAATATAAAAGATGAATCTGAAGTTGTAAATAATGAAGATGGAGTTAAGAGCAATACAGAAGATTCAAAAAATGAGAACGTAGAAGATAAGCCTTTAGAAGCAGAAGTGGAAATGGAAGCAAAAGAAGGTGAGGATAAAACAGAATCTGAGTTCCAAGTTGTCAAAAACCACCAAGATTTACAAAGCACAGAAGAGTCTCTTCAACTTAAGCCAGGTATGACTATTAGGATATATGAGCTAATTAAAGAGCTTAACTCTAAGGGTGAAGAGAAACAAAGAACGCAGTATTTTGAGGGTATTATACTGAAAAGGAAGCATGGTAATGAGCCAGGTGCTACTATTACTGTTCGTAAGATTTCGAATGGTGTAGGTATTGAAAAAATATTTCCTCTGCATTTGCCAACTATTACTAAGATTGAAATTAAAAAACAAGCTAGGGTAAGAAAAGCAAATCTTGATTATTTAAAGCGAAGTTATAAAAAGAGATTGAAAGAAAAAAGAGTTGAAAAAGTATATCAAGATACTTCTGTAAAAAAATAATTAAATTGTGCGCGAGGTGGTTAATAGATAGCCACCTCTTGCACGATCGTTTAAGTATTGATAAACTTTAGGTGGCGATGAGAAAATTGTTTTGACTCAAGCCCTAAGTAGGGCGGATGGCGGAATTGGTAGACGCGCAAGCTTGAGGGGCTTGTGAGAGCAATCTCGTGGAGGTTCAAGTCCTCTTTCGCCCACCAAAATTAAATATACGGGCGCTTAGCTCAGCTGGTTAGAGCACTTCGTTTACACCGAAGGGGTCCTAGGTTCGAATCCTTGAGCGCCCACAAATTAAAAACACCCATTAGGGTGTTTTTAATTTGTAGCTAGGGATTCGAACCATAAAAAGAGGGGATCCGTAGCGCCCACAAATTAAAAACACCCATTAGGGTGTTTTTAATTTGTAGC
>JADHVC010000008.1 GCA_016784175.1 Patescibacteria group bacterium
CCGTATTTTTTAATATACTAGCCGATGTAATTGCTGAAAATCCTAACGATGAGTACAAAAAAGCAAAAACAGACCACAATGAATTTGCTCTTGATATCACAAAAAAATGCGAAAAAAAATATACCAATGCAAGGTCAAGACTTTGGCGAGCAGCCTTCAGAAGTATACTTTATATATTTATCACCAAATCAGTTTTTGTTCTTCTATTCGAAATACCTATTATTAAGTGGTTCGGAGAAGAGGTGAGCACATTATCCCTAGCAATCAATATTGGATTCCCCGCGCTTCTACTATTTATCATTGTCCTGTTCTCACAAGTTCCCTCAGAAGCAAACACAAAGAAAATCGTAGTCGGCATAGAGGAAATCATATTCGAGGAGAAACGAAAATTATCGCCAATAACGCTTAGACCGCCAGTAAAAAGAGGTGCTTTTATGAATGCAATGTTTGGCATAATCTACTCAATTACTTTTTTTTCATCTTTTGGCTTTGTAATTTGGGCTTTAGACAAAATTCATTTCAACTGGGTTAGCACGTTAATATTCTTATTCTTCCTAGCCTTTGTCAGCTTCTTTAGTATTAGAATAAGGAAAATCATCGGCGAACTAAGAGTGATAGAGCCAAAAGAAACAATTTTTAGCTTTCTGGTAGATTTTTTCTACATGCCTATAGTCGCAACTGGTAAATTCTTATCAGAAAATTTCTCACGCGTAAATGTCTTTATATTTATAATGGACTTTATTATGGAGGCACCTTTTAAGGCCCTAGTAGAGATCGTTGAAGAATGGGCAAAATATGTTAAAGAAAGAAGAGAGGAAATAGTTTAAGAATTAGCCTAAACCATCAACATATGTTATATATCATCGCCACACCTATTGGAAATCTAGAAGACATTAGCCTTCGCGCATTGCGTATACTAGGCGAGGTAGATTTTATATTATGCGAAGACACAAGAGTTACAAAAAATCTACTTAATCATTACAAAATTAACACAAAATTATTAAGCTACCATCAACATTCGAAAGACCAAAAAGTAGACTCTCTTTTAGGCCTATTGAGAGATGGTAAAATCCTAGCCCTAGTTAGTGATGCTGGCACCCCAGGCATATCAGACCCGGGCGGTAAACTAGTTCAGCGTGTTCTAGAAGACCAAACTTTAAGCAGCTCAAACGAGCAAGAAGACGCTCGCTATAAAATTGAATCAATCCCAGGGCCATCTGCGTTAACCGCCGCCCTCTCCATATCTGGATTACCAACAGATAAATTTATTTTTATGGGTTTCCCACCACACAAAAAAGGCAGACTTACTTTTATAAAAAAAGTTCTAGATACTGAATATCCAGTTGTAGTTTACGAATCAAAATACCGCATAATTAAGTTTCTTGAAGAAATTAATGAATATCAAAACCAACTAATCAAAAAATTCGAGACCGAAATAAATAGCAAAGGAGCAAAAAGACCAAAAGACCTAACCTCTATCGTTGTCTGCAGAGAATTAACAAAAATGCATGAAACTACCTACAGAGGTGAAATAAAAAATATCATAAATAAAATAAAACAAGACCCAAATGCTCAAAGAGGGGAGTTCGTCGTTGTAATAGGTAAATAATTATAAATGTAAGTAAAAATGCTTTCAATATTCGATGTAATACTAACTATCATATTATCTGGCTTTGTTTTTTATGGCCTTTTCTTTGGCCTAATACGAGTGATGGGTGGAATTGCTGGTGTCATTATAGGTGCAATCTTAGCTAGTCGGTTTTACTTACTAGCCTACATATACACAGAGAGCATTTTTATGGGTCATGACTACATAGGCCATATAATAACCTTTATTTTAACTTTTTTTATAATTCGAAAATTAGTCGTTCTTGGCTTTGCTGTTCTTGATAAGCTATTCAATTTAATTTCTATTGTTCCTTTTCTTTCAATCTTCAATAGAATATTAGGAGCAATGTTTGGACTATTGGAGGGTACTCTAATCCTAGGCCTATTAATTTTTGTATCATCTCGATATACTATTATTGAAAATTGGTTTGGAGCATGGTTAATTAACTCCCAAGTAGCTCCATGGCTGATCAAAGCAACAAGCATACTAATGCCTCTTCTCCCACAAGCACTTAAAGCCTTAAAAAGTTTAATATAATTCTTATTTGTTACTGATCTCATGAAAAACAATAAATTCTACATCACAACTCCAATTTACTATGTTAATGGTGACCCTCACATCGGCCATGCTTATACAACTATTGCTGCCGATATTATAGCTAGATTCAATAGAATGTTAGGCAAAGATACTTTTTTACTTACTGGATCAGACGAACATGGTGAAAAAATAATGCAAGCAGCAGCTATTGACAATATGGATCCTCAAGCTTTCGTAGACAAAAACTCTGCTAAATTTGAAATAACCTGGGACAACCTAAACATCAGTAACGATAATTTCATTCGAACAACATCCAAAAATCATAAGTTAGCCGTTCAAAAATCACTTCAAAAACTTTTTGATAAAGGGTTAATATATAAAGGCGAGCACAATGGTTTATATTGCATAGGATGCGAACAATACAAAACCGAAAAGGACTTGGTCGATGGCTTATGTAGTGATCATCAAAAAAAACCAATCGAAGTTAAAGAAGACTGCTACATGTTTAAGTTAAGTGTATTTAGAAACATCATAAAAAATAAAATCGAAACCGATGAATTACAAATAAAGCCAGAGGACAAAAAAAATGAAGTCTTGTCCTTCTTAAATGAAGGCTTAAAGGATATATCATTCTCAAGAAAAATCAAATGGGGAGTCGAATTGCCCTGGGACACAACTCAAACAGCCTATGTTTGGCCAGACGCTTTCTTAAACTATATAACAGGACTAGATTGGAACGGAGAAGACAAAGCACCTCCCATGTGGCCAGCCGAGGTTCAACTGATGAGCAAGGATATTATCCGAGTTCATGCAACAATCTGGATAGCCATTTTACTTGGCCTCGAGTTACCCCTCCCAAAAAAACTTTTTGTTCATGGATTCTTCCTTGTTAACGGACAAAAAATGAGTAAGTCGGTAGGGAATGTCATAACTCCAGACGATCTGCTAAAAAATTATGGTACCGATGGAACAAGATATCTACTTGCCAGTGCTACTCCTTTTGGACATGATGGCGATATTAGTATGGATAAATTCGACCTAAAATACAATGCAGACCTAGCCAATGGAATAGGAAACTTAGTTGCTAGATCAATTAGCTTAACCAAAAAAATGAAAGATGCTGGCATAAAGCTAAGCACAAACAGCTTTGCTACAAATAACTCAAACCAAGACACTTGGGGCGACCAGATATTTCAACATGAAATTCATAGCGCTTGGGAAGATTACAAAAAAAACCTAGACGACTTGCAACTGGATCTAAGCATTAGAGTCGTTCAAGAACAAATTAGCTTCCTAGACAATTACATCACAACAGTAAAACCATGGGAATTAATCCGAGACAATAACCCAAAAACTGGGGAAGTAATATATAATATCCTAGAACGGATCCGCCACATTGCCCTTATGATGCTACCATTTATTCCAGAAACAGCAGATAAAATTTTATCCGCCATTAGCCTAGACCCAGAACAAGAAAAACAAAAGGGCTGGGAAACATTTACTAAATGGGGAGGGTTACTTACTGATGCAGAGATTAAAGAATCAGCCATATTATTTCCTCGAAAGTAAAATAGTAACTGCTCACTATATCTGCATTATTTTTGAGCGCATATGGAATATGTGGTAATTTTTAGCAGACACAGTGAGCACTTACGTAAAATCAGATTAACAAAGATAAAAATTAGTTATAGTGCGACATGCCAAATGTAATGAAAAAAAATATTTTACTCATAGAAGACGAAAAAGACTTAGTAATAATCTACAAAAATCAATTTAGAAACACAAACCTCAAACTATTTTCAGCCAATCGGTGGCAAGAAGCCTCTATCTTACTTAAAAAAATTAAATTTGATCTTATCTTACTAGACGTAGTTCTCCCAAGCATAGATGGATTCGAGATTTTACAAAAAATTAAAAAAAACCCCAAATTTAAAAATACTAAAATTTGCATGCTCTCCAACTTAGGGGGCGAAGACGAGCATAAAAAAGCTTTAAACCTAGGAGCTTTAGATTATATTATCAAATCTTCTCTAACCCCAACACAATTAGTAAGCAAAATAACATTAATGATATGAACCGTGAATCAAGCTATACTTGGCCAGAAAGCACCAAAAAAGCTTTAGTATCAAATAAGAATATTATTCTTTATTATGCTTACCTGGAGAATCTATTCAGCAAATCAGAAAAAAAAATTCATCTCTCAAAACTATTATTTAAAGACAGGCACGAAAAAAACTTTCTACTAAATAGAAATGAATGGTGCACCCTAGAAGAATATGTAAGTTTTGTGGAAAAAGCCTGCACACTAACCAACAATTTTGAACTACCAAAAATCGTTGGTGCCCTTTTACCAAAATATTTAAAACAATACAAACTTCAAGAGTTTAAAGATGAAGTATTCAACAATTTAAAGGTTTTTTTAAGGGTCCATTAGAAGTTTTTAGACAAATCAGCTTTTACAATTGTCTGTTTAACAAAACAAAAGACATGCATTTTATTTATGGTAAAAACGGAGAATGTGTCCTAAGAATAAAATTTAAAGATGGGATTGATCCAATTTTTGATTATGTTTCAGAAATGCATATACAAGGCATGATCGAATCTGTCGTTGACCTTTTTGAATTACAAAATGTTTCAGCTAGTAATACACTAAAAGAATATGACTTAAAAAGATTAATAGAAATTAAATTTAGCAACATCCATGAAAAGTGCAGGGAGGTAGGAAATTTATTTTACCTAGGTCAAGATATTATTGCTGAAAAAGTCACTCTTACCCCAGAACAAATAAAAACCAATACTATCTACCTCGGAAAAACACGACCATACGAAATAGGTGACACGAATTGGGCATGGAGAATAATGAAAAATGTTTACATGAGCAATAAGTATTTAGTTCTAAAAAAAGATGAACTTTACAATTCACCTTACTTCATTTGTCAAATTAAATGGAACAAAATTCGATACCATCAAAGTATCATAAAATTATTAAGAACCAATAAAAGCAACCTTTCACCATTTGGTAAAAGCTATGCACGTTTAATTAAAAACCGTTTATTAGAAGAGCAGGAAAAAACAAAAATACTTGTCGAAAAACAAAAGATAGAAAACGAGCTCTACCAACTACTTATACGAGACTACATTCATCCATTTTTCATCAGAAGAGCAAGATTAGGATTAATCCCAGTAAAAAAAATTTTTGTTACCAATATATTTCTAGACCTAGCTCAATCAACCAATCTAAGAATAACACTAGGCGATGAGCGATTTCGAAAAGATAAAAATATTTTTTTAAATTTAATAAAAAAAAATATAAACATAGTAGATGGTGAATGGGGTTGGTTAAACAAAGTAATGGGTGACGGTTGCTACATTGTCTTTGGCGCCAATAATTACTTCGAACAAGAACAAAATTTCGATCACATAAAAAATGCTTTAACTTTTTCCAGAAATCTACTAAGCGATATCGAAGGCATAAAAAAAGAAAATAAACATAAGTTACCCGAAGATATAATTTTATCTGACTTTCATGTTAGAATAGGTATAGAGTCTGGAGAAGTTGAAATAGGGGAGGCCTACGAACGAGAAATAGAAGCACTTGATCAACAAATTGAGCTTGGCACTTTAAGAATTTTTGATACAGATGGATATTCCGTTCATGTAGCTAAAAGAATCGAAGAAGTCTCAAAAATAATCATCAAACAAGATGACACAAAAAACAAAAAGGGTGGAATATTTGTTGGCGAAGAAGTTATAAAACACTTAAAAAACAATAAAAATTTCAATTTTAAATTAATCAATCTCAGCAAAAAAGGCATAGAGGTAAGAGATATCAAATCAATAAAAAAAATATGGGAACTAGTCTAAATAGAATTACGGAAAATATTGTAAAAATTAAAAACTTCGCCACGTTAATCTTATTATTTTTCATACTAAGTATTTCCATACCACTAATCAAATCGTATTTCTTATTCTCATCAAAAAAAGAAGACGAAAAAACATGGAGAAAATTAGCCATATTTAATTTGAATTGGTTCTTTTATCTCAGTGGTTTAAAATTCCAAGTAGAAAATACACAAGAATTAAAAACAAACCACATCTATATTGCTAACCATTTTAACGCAATAGACGGTGTAATATTGCTATACATTCTCGGTGAGAACACAACAATATTTACCGGTCCAAGTAAATATTTTCCATTCCCACTTTCTTTTTGGTTTCGTAAGACAGGGTGTATTGATGTTCAAAGGAACAATATTGAAAAAATTAAATACAAAGACTCCTATACTCCAGAAAAAGCCATAAAAAAATCAATCGAAATTCTTAATAATAATCAAAATCAGTCAATACTAATCCTTCCAGAAGGCCATGTTTCCATAAAAAAAAGATTACTCTATTTTCACACAGGGGCAACCAGAATTGCTCTAGCTTCTAACAAGCAAATAATTCCAATAGGAATAGTGGACATCGCCAGAATTTGTAAAAAAGATTTTTTCTTCATGCCAGGAACAATCAAGGTTATATTTAGCAAGTCCATCAATATAAAAGAATATTATATCAAACAAAAAGCGACTCTTGCCGAAGCCACACTTAAATTAAAACAAGAAATAAAAAAGATATTACCAACTATATACTATTCTAAAAATTATAACTATAAATACCCAGAAAAAGTTGGGGTTTTTTTAAACATAGACAATGTGCTTTACAACGGATGTGCAGATAAAGATTTTATGAATTATTATTGCAAAAATCCCAAAATAAAACTGATTATATGGTACTATTTTTTTCTATACAAACTTGGTAAAATATCCGAATATAATACAATAAAAAACTCAGCAACAATTTTAAAAAATATACGAGCCGACAAGTTTTGTAAAACCACTGATATTATATTCGAAAAATTTTTGAAATTTAAAATTTACGAGTCAATTAGAGTCTTAATTAAAGATCACAAAAAAAGAGGACACAAGGTTATTATCATCACAGATACCATTACCCCTCTAGCGAATGCTTTTGCAAACTATATAAATGCAGACTTCTTATTAGCCTCAAATTTAGAAGAATCAAATCTAAGATATACTGGCAATATTATCCATTGGTACACTGGCAACAATAATATTTTCAAAATTAATCATATAGTTAAGAATTTTAACTTAAAGTTAGACCAAAGTTTTGCCTATAGTTCAAGTAAAATAGACTTACCTTGGCTAAAATTGATAAAAAATAAGACTATTGTTAATCCCGATAATCACTTCAAAAATTATGCTAAAAAAAGAAAATGGGAAATCATCAACATATAGACAACGAAGTTATTGTACTTGTTCATTTATTTAAAATTGTTAATATTGATTAACATAATTGTTCTTTAAAAATAGGAGAAAGAAAACATGTCTAACGATAAAGTTCGCGATTTCTTTGAAAGGTATGGAATAGAAATTTTTCCAACCATCGTTCAAAAAACCCACAACAGTGTAATTATTACTGACAGTGAAGGTAAAATTTTCTGTACAAATGACAGCTTCACTAGAATTACTGGATACACAGGAGAAGAAGCTGTTGGCCAAACACCATCATTTCTAAGAGCACCAGGTATGCACACACAAGAATTCTATAATGAATTATGGAAAGTAGTTGTGAATACTGGTCAATGGAAAGGTGAGATATGGAGCAAACACAAGAGTGGTAAAATATATCCTGGCGATGTCTTCCTTAAAGCAATTGTGGACCCAGAATCAAAAAAAATCATTTCTACTTTCGCTGTTATGAGAGATCTTTCTAAGGAAAAAGAGGCAGAAGAGAGTTTAAAAAAGATTGCCTTACATGATCCATTAACATGCTTACCAAACAGATTGCTCTTCAATGAGAATTTACAGAGAACCATCGCAGAAGCAGCAAGAAATAAAAATAAATTTGCCCTACTCTTTATAGATCTTAACGAATTCAAGATCATAAACGACACCTTAGGCCATTCTATTGGCGACTTTACTATTCAAGAATTTTCTCGACGCCTTCAAGAATGCCTACGAGACATAGACTTTATTGCACGAATAGGCGGGGATGAATTTATCGTAATCTTAAAAGATATCAAAAATGCTCAGCAAGCAGCAGAAGTAGCAGACAAGATCCTAAATGCTATGAAACCAATCGCAAGATTTGAAGGACAAAATATAGCAATTAAAGGAAGTATTGGGATCGCCATTTACCCAGATGACGGTTCAACACAAGAAGATATTATAAGTAGCGCTGACCACGCAATGTATAGCGCAAAAAAAACTTCAAAAAGCTCTCTCACGAATAATCCAGGAATGTACAAATTTTTTGACCCAAAAATGAGCGCAGAAATATTAAGGAGAGATCTACTAAGGTATGAAATAAAAACTGCTCTAGGCGAGAAAAATGAATTTTTTCTTGAATATCAACCACAAGTAACTAGAGACCATCATGTTATAGGCATTGAAGCACTTATTCGTTGGAAAAGTCCTAGTCTTGGTTTAGTATCTCCAGTAAATTTTATTCCAGCCGCAGAAGAAATGAATCTAATCACAAACATTGGGGCATGGGTAATCAACAGAGCCTGTTGTCAACTCAACAACTGGCAAAGCGAAGGTTTCAGAATACCAGTCTCAATCATTGTATCTGCAAAACAGCTTGAAGATAAAAACTTTGCAAACACTGTTGCGCGAGCCCTAGGAAGGCATGGTGTTGACCCTAAATTATTAATATTAGAAATTACAGAATCTCAAATCATCACTCAAAAAATGCTCCAAAACATGCACACCTTAAAAGAATTTGGGTTAAAACTAGACCTAGATGATTTTGGAACAGAATATTCAAACCTAAAAATGTTAACTTCACTCCCATGGCATGCATTAAAGATTGATCAATCTTTCACTAAGAATACAACAAATACAGATAGCACAATAAAAAGCCGAACAATAATAATAATTAGAACTATAGAAAGAATGGCTCGAAGCTTAGATATAATGGCAATAGTCGAGGGAGTTGAAACACAAGAGCAATTAAACATAATGATCGATATGGGCTTTGAAAACTTTCAAGGTTTTTATTTTCATCGTCCAATGACACCAGATAGAGTTAAGCCTTTTCTCCATAAGGGCTAAAACATCTTCCCTTTACAAACATTACAAAAAAAACAAACACTGCCAATATCTTCAACAAATATTGGCATTTTTTTTACCCAATCATATACACACCTACTAACCACATAATTACACATCGCCGCTTCTACATCCTACAAAAAAATGCTATAATATTTACATATGCACAATCATACTACACTTGCACTAAAAGCTTTAGGTAATTTCTTTATTGAATTGTTGTATTTTCCTATTTGGTGGTACAGTTTTGGAGCTTTAAGTTTAATTAAAAAACAAATTACTTTCTTGCATAACCGAGAAAAATCATTGGTTATTTTAGTGTGGATAAAAAATATATTTAAACCGATGTATGAACAACACGATGCAATAAGATATATTCTAAGTTTTTTTGCAAGAATTTTTCAAATAATATTACGGGTATCTTATTTTATCATCTTATTAATTGCATCTTTTTCTATTATTTCGATCTGGTTAGCACTTCCCATATTAGTCGTACTTGGAATAATTTATCAAATTAGCTAAATAATCATTAAAATGTATTCAAACTCAAACTCAAATAAAAATTTTAAATCAGACTTTGTAATATGTCCAGCTTGTAACGGAAAAAGCAATCCAGATAATGCACTATGCATAGAATGCTTAGGCTTAGGTGTCGGTATATTTTACAATGGATACTTTCTATACTGGAAACAAAAATACAATAAAAAGGTTGTTAAATTTAATGAATTCAAAAGAAATGCTGATAAAATTTTCAATGCCTCGTTAGTACTAGCAAGTTCAATGGGTTTTATTACTTTACTAATTTGGATCAGCCAAAAACTCATTCAAGAATCAGTCAACTTAGACGATTTAATTTTCTGGGAAGAAAAACATATTTACATCTTTCTATTTTGGTGCTCTATTGCTTTCATAATGTATGCATATTTTAGATACTCCACATTGCGAGCATTCCATATAATAAAAGAATTAAAACAAGGCGCAAGTGAACTACCCAATAATTGGGGTGAACTAACTGGCTTCAATGAAAAATACAAAATTGATGTTGCATCTGGATTTTCAAAAAAAGCTCTTCAAACAATTGAAAAAGCTTTTAGCTTAGCCGAAACAAATCAACACCCGCAAATGCTTAATGAGCATTTGCTATTAGCCCTACTAAAAGACAAAACAACATTAATTTTCCTTAAAAGATTAAATATCGATGTAAAGAAATTAACCCTAAAAGTAGAAAATCAACTCTTATTAATACAAAGAGAGAATAATAGTGACTACACAGTAACAATAAATAAAGATTGTAAAAAATCCCTAATAGAAACATATTTAAGAGTCTACTCAAGAGGGGATAAACAAGTCTATCCAATAAATTTTTTATTATCTATACATATTCACGATGAAGATTTATCGGCAATTTTTTACAATCTTGAGTTAGATGAAGAAAAAATAAACAATTGTATCGAATGGTTTAGAATTGACCAATCAATTCAAGCAGAAGAAGCTTTACGTAAACAAGCTGCTCGATTCAATCTTGGTGATGGCATAAATAAAGCTGCAATATGCACACCTATTTTAGATCACTATTCAAAAGACTATACTAGAGCCGCGAAATTAGGTAAATTTGAATATTGCGTAGATAGAGAAGATGAATTAAAAGAAATTTTTACTTGCTATGCAGATGGAAAAAAAGCGTGTCTTTTAGTTGGCAATAAAGGAATAGGAAAAACAACTATAATAAAGAAAATCACCAAGTCAATTATCGAAGAAACTACTCCAAAAATTCTCCAGGAAAAAAGATTACTAGAGCTCGACTTAGCACGTTTAATAGAGGAAGTAAAAGCAAGTGAAGTTCAAGAAAGAATACTAGTTTTATTCGATGAAGCTAGAAAGGCAGGCAACATTATCCTATACATCAAAGATATTGAAAAAATAGCAGGAATAGAAACAGAAGAAGGAGACACCACCTCCACAATGCAAATTCTAGCCGATACTATTGCCAGTAGTAAGGTTTTGGTTATTGCCACTACAAAAAAAGACACTTTTAAAAATTTTCTAGAGGGCAAAGCGCTAGGTAATGTCTTCAATATAGTCGAAGTAAACGAACCGAAAGGTAACATTGCAATCCAAATATTAATGAGTAAAGCAAGTAAATTAGAGCTAAAATATAAGATATTTTTCACTTATGGTTGTCTAGAACAAATCGTATACTTATCCAACAAATACATCAAAAATAGAAGCTTACCAGAAAAAGCCATTAAAATATTAAATTCTTTAAGTGCAGAAGTATTAAAAGAAAAAGGTGATAAATCGCTAGCCACCAAAGTAGACGCATCTCAATTAATATCATCCTTAACCGGTATACCAATAAACGAATTAGGGCAAGACGAAAGTCAGAAACTTTTAAACTTCGAGAAAATAATGCGAAGAAGTATTATTGGTCAAGATTGGGCAATAAAGTCCATATCTACCAGCCTAAGAAGGTCAAGAGCTGAGCTAGGAAGTCAAAGTAAACCAATAGCATCATTTCTATTTGTAGGCTCATTTGGAGTAGGAAAAACTCAAGTAGCCAATACAGTAGCACAAATATATTTTGGTTCAAAAGACAATATCATAAAGCTTGATATGAATAATTATCAAGATATGAGCTCTATAGACAAACTAGTTGGAACTGCAGACGGAGAATTAGGCTACATAACCGAAAGAATCAAAAAGTCACCATCCTCCTTAATATTGCTAAACGAATTTGAAAAAGCTCATCCAAGAGTATCGGATTTATTTTTGCAAATATTAAATGAAGGGAAAATAAATGATGCTAGTGGTTCAATCTGTGACTTCACTAACAGCATCATAATAGCAACAACAAATACTGGATCAGAGTTTATCCAAGAGCAAGTATCAATTGGAACCAGTGAAAACATTATCAAAGAGGAAATAATCGAATTACACTTAAACAAACAATTAAAGCAAGATATAATTAGTAAATTTTCACAAATAATAATATTTAAACCACTTACCCTCGATGATGTCGTAAATATAACTAGCACTATAATAACTCAGATAAAATTAATGCTAAACAAAAAGGGTATAAATCTTGAGGTGAGCAAAAAGGGTATAGAGCGCTTAGCTAAAGATGGATTTGACCCAATTCAAGGTGTAAATCTACTAAGAACGTTAATACAAGAAAGAATAGAAAACAAGATTGCAGGCAGGATAATAGCCGGAACAACAACAAGAGGAGACACGGTAACCATAAATGCACAAGGTAACATTGACACATAAAATAGTTAAGTATTATAATAGACTCGAATGAATTATTTAACTATATTTACATCAACCATAATTTTAAGCTATGTACTTACTTTATGCATTGCCAAAATTGCCAACAAGCTAAACATTGTTGATATTGCAGACGTTGAGAGAAAAAAACATAAAGGCCGTACACCACTATTAGGGGGGACGGCCATTTTTTTATCTTTTTTTTGTATCAGCTTTATCTTTAAAGAAGAACTCCTATCTGGCGATTTAGAAACTCATCATCTAATAGGTGTTTTTATTGGCGCTTTAATATTAATTATTGGCGGAGCAATCGATGATAAATTCAAAATAAGCGCAAAAAAACAAATCATATTTCCAATAATTGCCTGTTTTTCTGTAATTCTAGGAGGCGTAGAGATCACCAAAATAAACTCTCCATTAACTAACGACTTCTTGTATTTCTCTACAATTACCTCAAATATTTTCGTCTTCACTTGGCTAATCTGCATAATGTACACGACAAAACTACTAGATGGAATCGATGGACTTGTCAGTGGAGTTACTGGCATTGGCGCATTTATTATATTCATATTTACTTTAACAACTAAATATTACCAACCAGATATCAGCACTGCGAGCCTAATACTCTTGAGTGCTTGCCTTGGGTTCTTGATTCTAAACTGGCATCCAGCTAAAATTTTCCTTGGCGAAGGTGGTTCACTTTTTCTGGGCTATATTCTTGGAGTGCTAGCTATCATATCTGGTGGAAAAGTGGCTATCGCGGCCTTAGTCTTGGGCATACCCATAACTGACATGCTATGGACTATTATTCGCAGACTAATAAACAAGAAAAACCCACTAACTAGTGCTGACAGACTCCATCTGCACCACAGGCTGAATGACCTAGGGCTAGGACCAAAGAGAACCGCTACCCTTTATTATCTATTTTCAGGTATATTTGGAATCAGTGCTGTCTTTCTACAAAGCAAAGAAAAATTCTTTGCATTATTATTACTAATACTAATAATGATAGTTAGTGTTATTTATTTATCAAAACAAAAAAAAATGTAACCACTCACTATACCTGCATTATTTTTGAACGCATATGGAATATGTAGTAATTTTTAGCAGAATTTAACTTAAAAAATTTTATGTTTGAGTGAAGCGAGTTTAAAATTTTTGTTAAATTGTGCGTAAAAAATTGCCCAATATTCCATCCTAAGCGAAAAAGTGATGTAGACATAGTGAGCAGTTACGCCAAATAGTATTGACAGGATAATTTATATGTGTTATCATTACAATTAGTAGAAATTTTCGAGATTGTGGCCCAACCCCCACCGCTAGAGGAGGAAAAAATGAACACAACAGACGAAAGAATAAATCCATTTCTTAAAAAAAAGACGGCATCAAAGTATGGGAGCTATCAGCTCCGTACCTGATTTTCGGTCCAACTATTATAAATGGAAAGACAGTTAATGGAGTAATCAGCTGCACACACAGCCCGCAGTGTGCAGAAATAATAATTATGGGTTCGCGCCACTTCGTGCGAATACCATACGGAGCAAGGGAGCAAGTTAAAAAAATGTTAATAAAACAACCATGAGGTTCCCAGGAACCTCATTTTATTTTACTCATTGTTGACTAAAATAAATTAATAGTATAATATACTAAAATAATCAAACTTGTATAAATTTTATTAAATAAACATATGTCAGATATTAAATTATCAGTAATAAAAACTGGCGGAAAGCAGTATAAAGTCCAAGCAGGAGATAAAGTTAAAATAGAAAAAATACTAGAAAAAGCTGGTGAAACAGTTAAATTTGTCACACTATTAAGTTCATCATTAAATGGGGAAAACCTAGAAATAGGGGACCCAACCATCAAAACAAAAACTGAGGGTATTGTTTTGGATCATGGTCACCATGACAAGGTAACCGTAATTAAATATAAAAATAAAACTAGATACAAAAGAAACTTCGGACACAAACAACCATACACAGAGATCGAAATTACAAAAATTTAACAACACATACAAAAAAAATATGAGGCTGAATAACTTCATGTTTTTTTATACTACATTCCTATATTTAAAAGCATTATTTAACGTCATCTCATCAGCATAGTCCAAACTTGCACCCATGGGTAGCCCACGAGCCAAACGAGTTACCTTCACATCATACGTATTTATTAACTTTGCTACATACATAGCAGTTGTTTCACCCTCCATATTAGAATTAAATGCAAGAATAACTTCTTTAATGGTGCCCAATTTTATATACTCAACAAGCTTGCCACTAGCCAAAGCATCAGGATTAATACCTCGACTAGTATCAATTATTCCTCCCAAACTGAAATACAAGCCCTTATATCGACCGGTAGATTCAATAGTTAGCATATCTCTTGAATCACTAATAACACATAATAAGCTCCTATCCCTATCCTTACTTATGCACAAATAGCAGGTCTCAGTGTCTGCAATACAATTACATATTTCACAATACTTAATATGCTCATTTAGCTCTACCAAAGCTTGAGCAAAATCAAGCATAATTTCCTGTTTTTTATTTAACAAACTAAATACATACCGCTCAGCTGTTCTAGGGCCAACACCTGGCAGTTGAGAAAAAAAGTAAACCAATTTTTTAATTGCTACGGGATATTCCATATTCAATAAGGGCTTAGACAGAAATAAATTGACTACTTCTTTCCAAGCCCTAATAATCTGTCAATAATGACAACAATTAACTCAAACCTGGCAATCCACCCATTTCTTGCATCTTTTTAGCCATTAATTTTTGAACCTTTTTAACTCCATCATTAAAAGCCGTTCTTAATGACTGCTCTAATTTACTCTTATTAATTCCATCCTCAATAGTTAATAAAACTACCTCCAAATTACCATTCATCACCAATTTAACACCATCCTCTTCAATAGTTACGCTCTCTTCAGATAATGCGGCTTGCATTTGCTTAGCTTTATCTCTTAACTCTTTAAATTGCTTTAATTTACTAAACATATTTATAAATATTTAATTAATTATTACTTCTTATAATTTAAATTCTAAAAACCCTAAAATTCTGGTGGGGCAGAAACAAAATTTTTCGAAACACTCTTATATGATACAACATCGCGGTCAAAATACAAATCCACTTTTCCTGTTGGACCATTTCTGTGCTTTGCAATATAGAGCTCAGCACTAGTTAATTCCTCTGGCGTTAACTCCTCTTCTTTAAAATTTCTATCAGCAGCTTTTCTATACAAAAACATCACAATATCAGCATCTTGCTCAATACTTCCAGACTCACGTAAATGTGATAACTTTGGAATAGCTGGCTTACTTTGCTCAACCGTACGGGAAAGCTGCGACAAAGCAATAACAGGTATATCCATCTCACGTGCGATACCCTTCAAACCTCTCGAAATTTCAGCCACTTCTTGCACACGATTATCATTGGACTTACCTCTACCCTCCATCAATTGCAAATAATCAATCACCACTAACCCTAAACCCTTTTCTACTTGAAGTCGACGACATTTAGTTCGAACCTCCATGATATTACAATTAGATGTATCATCAATATGAATTTGTGCTTCCGCCAACTCACCCATAGCTCCCGCGATCCTTGCAAAATCATTATTCTCCTCTTTATCTGACAATTGCCCTGTCCTCATTTTCCACAACCCAACACCAGCATGTGCACAAAGCATACGATCAACCAACTGCTCTTTACTCATTTCCAAAGAAAATATACCAACACCCTTTTTACTCTGAATAGCAGCATGACGCGCGACGTCTAAGGCGAAAGTAGTTTTTCCAACACTGGGCCTTGCTGCCAATATAATTAAGTCTGATTTCTGCAACCCAGACAACAAACCGTCTAAGTCTCTGTAACCAGTAGTCAGACCCCTTAACTGTCCAGTTTGCTTGTGTAAATCATCTATACGCGCAAAAGCATCATTCAACAAAGAATCAATAGTACTAAAAGCACTTTTAGTAGAAGCTTGTGAAACAGAAAATAATTTTTGCTCAGCCTGATCTAGTAAACCATCAACTTCATCCGCTTCCTTGAACCCAAGCGAATGTATTTCACTTGCTGCGTTGATCAACCTCCTCAGTATTGCCTTTTTTTGGACAATTTGTGCATAATTAACCACATGTGAAGAAGTAGCGACAGAATTCGATAATTTCAGTAAATACGACCTCCCACCAATCGACTCCAATCTCTTATGCTCCTCCAATCGATTAGTCAAACTAAGAATATCAAGTGGCTCATGTTTATTATAAAGCTCTTTAATTGTTTCAAATATTATTGAATGTGCTTTTTTATAAAAATCCTCGACATTAACCATGTCAGCGACCTTAATAATAGAATCCTTATCTATCATTAAAGAACCTAACAGTGATTCCTCTGCCTCTAAATTATGGGGTGGTACTTTTAAATTTTCTTGATTACTCATCACTCTATCATAAGTGATATTTTATCTTTACACAACTAATAAAAAAAACTCGTATCCAAGCCGTAAACAAGTTTTTTTTACAAAAGTATAAACTAAAGAAATTAATAACTATCCAAAATGTAACTGCTCGCTATGTCTACATTATTTTTGAGCACATATAGAATATGTAGTAATTTTTAGCAGAATTTAACTTTCTCTTAACGCATCAATAATCACACCGACACCGCCATCAATAATTTTATCAATACCATACCAAGACTGATTGATCCTATGATCAGTGATACGGTCTTGAGGAAAATTATAAGTTCTCACTTTATCTGACCTATCACCTCCACCAACCTGCGACAATCGCTCATCACTCTGTTCTTTTCTTTTTTTCTCTTCTTCTTGCGCAAGCAATCTCGATCTTAAGATTTGCATAGCCTTTTCCTTATTTTGATGCTGTGACTTTTGATCCTGACAACTAACAATCAATCCAGTTGGAATATATGTCAATCTAATCGCTGAATAGGTTGTATTAACACTTTGACCACCAGGACCACTCGAACAAAAAGTATCAACCCTAATATCTTCATTTTTTATTTCAAGTTCTATTTCTTCTGCCTCAGCCAATACCACGACAGTAGCAGCAGATGTATGAATACGACCTTGTTTTTCTGTTTCTGGTACCCTCTGAACCCGATGTGTACCACTTTCATATTTCAATTCACCATAAACATTATCACCCTTTACTTCAAAGATAATTTCTTTCAAGCCACCAATCCCAATACTATTGCTATCAAGAATATTTAACTTCCACTTCTTACTTTCTGCATATTTAGAATACATTCTAAATAACTCAGCAGCAAAAAGAGCTGATTCATCGCCACCAGTACCAGCTCGTATTTCCACAATGCAATTCTTCTTATCTCGAGGATCTTTTGGCTTAAGCTCCAAATTTAGTTCTTTTTCAAGATCTAGCTTCAAAGCCTCAAGCTCACCTATTTCTACCTTTACCATTTCGAGCATATCTTCATCCGTCTCTTCACCCATCAATTGCATATTTTGACGAAGGTCTTCATTAACCCTGTCTAATCGAACAATTAAGTCATACGCTGATTTTATATCAGAAAGCTCTTTTGAAATTTGACCTAATTTTCTGGGATCACCAATGATAGTAGAGTTATTCAACTCTTCTTCAAGTTTTTCATATTTTTCCCTAGTTTCTTCAATCATATATAAAAAACAAATATCCAAAACAAAAACCTTGAATTTAATTATATGGTTTTAGTAAAAATATAACTTTACTTATCTTCTTCTTTCTCTTTTGCTTTTTTATCTGCCTGAACTGCTCTTTTAGCCTTTTTACCTTTCCTTACTTGTGAAACTTCAATCTGAGCTTGTATTTTAGCCTCAAATTTCTCAACTCTTCGCGCTGTATCAACTAACTTTTGCTTACCTGTAAAGAAAGGATGACAAGCTGAACAAAGATCAGTTTTAATTTCTTCTAAAATCGAGCCTGCTTCAAACGAATTCCCACAAGCACAAATTATCCTTGAGTTTTCGTAATATTTTGGATGTGTATCTTTTTTCATATTTAACAACAATATTAATCTTTTTTAGTTTAAAATATGTCTATATAGTATATTATTCATTAGCTTTAGTCAATGGATCACACAATAATTACTCACTATATCTGCATTATTTTTGAGCGCATATGGAATATGTAGTAATTTTTAGCACAATTTAACTTAAAAAATTTATGTTTGAGTGAAGCGAGTTTAAAATTTTTGTTAAATTGTGCGTAAAAAATTACCCAATATTCCATCCTAATCGAAAAAGTGATGTAGGTATAGTGAGTAGTTACCGATCTCGATATTAAACGAATGCCAATTATATGTTATAATAATTATAAATGCTTAGACTTATCCAATATTTAATATTAATCATAATTATAATCACAGGTCTTGTGTACTTTTTTTATACACAAGAAATAAAAACACCTATCAATCAATTAGATGAAGATATTGAATTTATAATAGAAAGAGGGGAGAGTATGAGTACAATTGCGAACAATTTAGTAAGTCACAAAATAATCAAATCTCCACTTTACTTTAAATTCTATATATGGAAACAAAAATTAGGTTCAAAGTTTCAAGCTGGAGCATACAGAATAAACTCATCAAAAAATATTACTGAAATAGTAGATATCTTCGTTAACGGCAAAACCTTTGGAGATCAAACAACTATTAAGCTAATAGAGGGTTGGTCAAATTATGATATAAAGAATTACTTATTAAGTAATAACATCTCATCGGAAGACGCAATAACCACATTGGAAAAACCAATAACAGACCAAATCTCACAAATTAAAGATTTTAACTTTTTACAATTAGCACCAAAAACTGCAACTTTAGAAGGATACTTATTTCCTGACACTTACAAAATATATAAGAATGCAACATTAAACAATATTTTGATAAAGATACTCGCTCATTTCGAATCAAAAATATCCACCGAAATGCTTGCTGATATAGAAAAACAAGGGAAAAGCTTACATGAAGTTATAATCATGGCCTCACTGATCGAAAAAGAAGTACAAAGCGCCGAAGATATGAAAATAGTGTCTGCAATATTTTGGAATCGACTTAATCAAGGTATGCGCTTGGAATCTGACGCAACGCTCTCATATCTACTAAAAGATAAAAAAAGTGCCCACTCACTATCAGATCTAAAAATCGACTCACCCTACAATAGTTATAAATATACCGGTCTCCCACCAACCCCAATAAGCAACCCAGGAATCAATGCAATCGTCGCTGCAATTTATCCAGCCAAGAGTGACTACCTTTTTTTTCTAACTGGTAATAACAATAAAACATACTTTGCAAAAACATATGCTGAACATCTCAGCAATAAAAATAAATATTTAAAATAAATATATGTTTGAAGACGATAGTGGAGCTAACAATAGCTACACACCAGACAATAATTATGCCGAGCGTAAAAATCAAAAAACAATCTTAATTGTAGTTGGCATTGTTTTTTTTATCATTATAATCGTTGTAGCAACCGCAATCAGCATGAAAAATGCCGACCCCAAAACTAATCAACAAACTCAAACCAATAGCCAAGTATCAAACAATACAGTAGACACTTCAACACCAAACATACCCAATCAAATAATACCAAAACTGCCAACAATAGCTCAAACAGAGGGTACAGAAATAGATAGCAACTTAGACACAAATCAATCCCAAGTCGACATATTATCCTTTGGTAATTTTTACAATCCAGATCAAGAAGCTATAGTAAGCACAATAGAACAAATACAGCTACCCATGAATATAAAAGAAGATGTTTCCAATTACCATGATTTAGCTAGAAAAATTAACTTGGACCCATATATCGATGACTTAAACAACAATGGATTTGCTGTAATGGATAACCCGTTTGCTAAAGAAGCTAATGATTTTTTTGGCATATACGAACTACTACCAAGTAAAAATATTCCTACACTGCTAACCTCGGATTTTTTAATTTACTACTATCAAAACACACTTAAAGATATTTTTAAAAACACTGAAGAAGAAATTTTTTATGATGACTTATGGGATGTAACAAAAGAGCTATTTGATAGATCAAATGCTAGATATCAAGAAAAGCTAAGAATCCCCCAATCATCAGAAAACACACTACTAGAAGCTTCTAGGTTAGAAGCGGCATTCTTCGCAACCGCTCTTGAAATACTAAAACCAAAGCAGGACTCAACCAAAAACATGATAAACAAGGATAACCAATTCAGCGTAAGCGAAATGTCTAAATATAATCAAACTCTACCACCCTATTTTCAAAATGACATACCACAGGAAATCAAGTTAATTTATGAGAGTAAAAAAATAACAAAATCACCCGTCTTGCTTTATACAACAGACTACACTAAATTCAATCTACCAGAAGAATACAAAAATAATCCGAAATTAACAAATTTTTATCTTACATCAATCTGGCTTAGCTCCGTATTTCCGACCTACTACAAAGGACCAGATTGTCCAGATTGTCTATTAGACAAAAACGATTGGACAATAAACCAGATAGCTAGTCATTACATCGCTCAAGACCTATCAAAAGATCAAAAAATAAAAAATCAATGGGCAACAATCTACAAAGTTCTTTCATATTTTAATGGACTAAAGAAAGGCTCAGATTACATAGACATTAACAATAACTATAAAACTTTATTTGACGAAGAATCTATTGAAGACGTTTTATCGAATAAAAACCCCGAAAAGAATAACAATTTAACAAACTTACAAAAAGAAATTACAAAAAAAACATTCAAAACAATAGACGGTGGCTTAGATACAACTGACAAAAAAAATCAACGACTTATTGGCATGCGTCTATTACAAGAACAATACTGGCCAAATGACTATATATTTAAAAAATTATCAATCGAGGCTGGTAACCATAAAGAGACCTACAAACAGCACAATAAACCTATCACTGCCTGCATAGACGGTAAAGCAATTGCTACAAGATGCAAAGCTATAGGACTTGATATTATAAATTTAATAACAGATATCCCTAAAACAAATAAATATTTTTACCAAAATACAAATTATGAAAATTATAAAAATTTATCCACAGACATAAAAAATGAACTTCGCAACTTTAATGTGTTTAATTGGCACTCCAATAATTACTGGAATTCATTAAGCATTATGAAGACATTTATTGATCAACCAGAATACGAAACACCAAATTATTCTAAGCAAGAACTTTGGAAGACAAGAAAAATTAACACCGCCTTAGCCACATGGACAAATCTTCACCTAGCACAAGACATTTGGAGTCAAAAAACAGAAAAAACAAACTCTTTTAATGCATCAAGCATGTTAGATATATATATTGAACCAGAACTCGAACTTCCCAAAGAACTGAAAGCAAATGCAGAGATGCTAAGAGACATGCTTCTAGCATTAAAAGTAATCGATAAAAATAATTACTTATACACAAAATTAACCAACCTTATTGAAAGATTATCAGATGTTATATTAGGAATTAAATCTGAACTGACTAATCAAAAACTTGAACACTACGACTTGAAAAATTTAGATGACTTTATAAAAAAATATGAAATCTCACAGCAAATTCCAAAAACAATTGAATTCAAATTCGCAAATAACTTTAATAAAGTAACGGAAGACATCTCGGGAGTAAAGCTACTTATAATAACGCATATCGTTGATGAAGGTAAAAAATTTAGCGTCGGTCCAATTTACAATTATAAGGAATACTAATAAAAATTTAGACTTAAGTATTGCGAAGTACTAGCAAATAAGCACTTTATCTTTAACTTTTTAAATTTATATTGTATAATTGTGGATAAGTATTAATCTATTAACTTATTATTTATATTATATTTTTGAATTAGACTTATATTCATTCTAAGCTTTAAAGTCAAAAATATTCATACGTATGGCTAAGATGACAAAATCACAAATAACTAGTACTTTAGCTGAAGCAACTGGCTTGTCTAAAAAAGATGTATCTAATTTTTTTGATGAACTTACTAATTTAGCCTACACTCAAGTCAAAAAAGAAGGGGAATTTGTAGTACCGGGCTTCGGTAAAATGGTAAAAGCAAAAAGAAAAGCTAGAATGGGTGTAAATCCTGCAACTGGTGAAAAAATCAAAATTCCAGCAAAAACAGTTGTTAAATTCAGACTCGCAAAAGCAGCTAAGGACGCAGTGCTTTAAAGACACAAATAAAAACAAAAAAAAACACCTCCATGGACTTGCGAGGTGTTTTTAGTTATACTTTTTACACACAATAAATAGTTCTAAATCAATGAACACACCAATACCAATAATAATAAAACTTAACACTCAAAAATATACAAAGAATGAAATCAAGCGTATATCAACCTTTTTTTTACAAAATAAAATTGTAGCCTATCCTACAGATACAATCTATGGCTTAGGATCTGTTGCGACAAATCCTAAAACTATAAAAAAAATATATAATGCAAAGAAAAGAAAAAAAAGTAAATCGGTTATCATACTAGTTAAAAATTACTGCATGTTAAAAAAATATTTCATTATCTCAAAAAAACAAAATATTTTTTTACACAAACTGTGGACAGACAACTCAAAACCAACTACCGTCATCTTAAAGTCACGAGATACCTTACCCAAGGAGATAATCTCTAAAGATGGTGGTGTTGCAGTTAGAATGCCAATTAATAATCATTTTTTAATCGATTTAATAAAAAAAATCAATCAACCAATCATATCCACAAGCTTAAATATAAGTGGAGAGAAAAATGTAAGCAACACAAGCGATATACCAAACGAATTAATATCCCATATTGACCTAGTAATCGATGCTGGTATATTAATAAATAAAGCCTCTTGCATACTAGACATTAGGGACATAAATAATATTATAACAATAAGAAAATGACCATACATATTGATACTCATTGCCATTTAAATCTCGGTGTATTTAGAGACGACTCCGATAGCGTAGTAAAAAGATCGCTAAAAGAAGGTGTTTGGATGATAATAGTCGGCACAGATAGGAAATCTTCACAGATCGCTTTAAGCATGGCAAATAAGTATGAAAATGGGGTATATGCGGCCGCTGGACTTCATCCCAACAATATAAATAACGAAGAAGACTCTGGAAGCATAATCTCCTACCAAGAAGATTTTAGTATTGGTGTATATGAAAAATTTTCAAAATTTGAAAAGATCGTCGCCATTGGAGAAATCGGATTAGACTATTTTCATATTGATAAATCTAAAAATATCAATCAAATCAAAAACCAACAAAAAAAAATATTAGAAGCTCAATTAAAGCTCGCAAGAGAGCAAAACCTTCCCGTCATTCTACATGTTAGACATGCTCACGATGAAATGATCGAAGTGCTAGAAAAATTTCGAAAAATAAATAAACATCTATTTAAAAACAATGAGCCATGGGGAGTTATTCACTGTTTTTCAGGCGATGAAAATTTAGCATGGAAATATTTTAACATGGACTTAATTATTTCATTTACAGGTATAATAACCTTTTCAAAGCAGTGGGATGACTTCATAAGACGACTACCCAATGATAAATTCATGATTGAAACTGATGCTCCATTCCTAACACCGGAACCGTTCCGAGGAAAACGCAACGAGCCAATCTTAGTAAAGTATATTGCAAAAAAAATCGGTGAAATAAAACATCTTAGCTCTGAAAGAATAGCTGACTTTTCTACTCGCAACGCCAGAAATTTGTTCAAAATTTAAACCCTAAACTCATTAACACAAAAATACAAAATATATCAAGGTTAATTATAGTAACTACTCACTATACCTACATCACTTTTTCGATTAGGATGGAATATTGGGCAATTTTTTACGCACAATTTAACAAAAATTTTAAACTCGCTTCACTCAAACATAAATTTTTTTAAGTTAAATTCTGCTAAAAATTACTACATATTCCATATGCGCTCAAAAATAATGCAGGTATAGTGAGCAGTTACTAATTATATTTTTGACAAAAAAAATCAATATGCTAAATTAATCTATAGCTTAATATATATTTTAAAATTACTGCCATAAATGATTGAAATTAAAAATATAACAAAAAAATATAATAACAATATTGCTCTCAACGATATTAGCTTTATCGTAAATAAAGGCGAAATTTTAGGATTCCTTGGACCAAACGGTGCTGGCAAAACCACAACAATGAAGCTAATTACATCTTTCCTAGATGCTGACAGTGGAAGCATTGAAGTAGATGGCTTAGATACAAATATCAATTCAATAGAAACTAGAAAAAAAATTGGCTATCTTCCTGAGATGGTTCCACTATATGATGAACTATTAGTCTATGAGTACCTAAACTTTGTAGCCGAAATAAGAGAAATTCCAAAAAATGAAATAAAACAAAGAGTAAAAAACACAATGTCTGAGTGTGGATTAATGGACGTGGCAACTCGCCCAATCGAAGAATTATCAAAAGGCTATCGACAAAGAGTTGGCTTAGCTCAAGCAATTATCCATAGACCAGATATTTTAATACTAGATGAGCCGACAACAGGACTCGATCCCAATCAGATAATTGAAATTCGAAACCTAATTAAAAAGATTGGTAAAGAAAAAACGATTATATTCTCAACTCACATATTAAGCGAAGCAAACGCAATATCAGATAAAATCATCATTATAAATGGAGGTAAAATTGTCGCCAGTGGCACACCGCAAGAACTACAACAAAACACACTTCAAGAAATACTCTACAGAGTTATAGTAAAAGGCGATCGCACTAATGTTCTAAATGCACTTAATCACGCACCTAATATAGAACGAGTAAAAATAATTGCCAAAGAAAAGAAAGACATTTATAGATACGAGATAAAACCTTCAACAAAAGACGACATTCGTGAAGCAATTTTTGACATTATCTCAAATTCAAATTTCAAAATCTTAGAACTTTCGAGAAAGAAGGTTAGCCTTGGAGATATTTTTAGAGAATTAACAAAAAAATAAAAAAAATGATTATACTATCTACGCTAAAACCAATATACGTCCTGACAAAAAAAGAATTAATGCATTATTTTAATTCACCAATTGCTTATATCTTTATTGGCGTATTCTTAATTATTAATAATTGGCTATTCTTTAGTTCATTTTTTCTAATTAACCAAATTTCAATGAGAGGATTTTTTACCCTTATGCCTTGGATATTTCTGTTTTTAGCACCAGCTATAACAATGAGATTATGGGCAGAAGAAAAAAAATCTGGCACAATTGAACTTTTATTAACTCTACCAGTTTCATATTGGCAAGTTTGTATTGCTAAATTCTTAAGTGGCGTAATATTCTTAGGGATTGCTCTTTTGTGCACAATTAGCGTTCCACTATCTCTAAACCATCTTGGAAACCTTGACTTCGGTCCAGTTATTGGAGGATATATCGGGTCAATCTTCTTAGGAGGAGCATACATATCGCTTGGCTTATTTATATCCAGCTTAACTAAAAACCAAATAATTGCTTTCATAATAAGCGTTCTGGCGTGCTTCTTGCTTTTTATTGCTGGGGCTGATTTTATAATTGCAAAATCACCAATTCTTATCGCTCAAATACTAGAATTCATAGGACTAGGTAATCACTTCGAAAGCATAACCAGAGGCGTAATCGATTCCAAAGACATTATCTATTACTTAAGCTTTATATTCTTTTTCCTTTGGTTAAATGTAAAAAAACTTGAGCTAAATAGACATTAGAGAATATATAATAATATGTACAAACAAAAGACAAATAAACTCGACGTCACCACACTAATCCTAACTACCCTTGGTATTATTGTTGCTATAAACTTCTTCTCATACCACATATCCTATAGACACGACATCACAGAAAACAAAGACTACTCGCTATCTACGGCAAGTAAGCAAACTGCCTCGTCACTAAAAGACATTGTCAACATAAAAGCCTATTTCACATCAAGTCTTCCATCACAATATATTACTTTAAAACAAAATATTGAAGATGTATTAACTGATTATGCGAACTACTCTAATGGAAAAATAAGATTTGAATTTATCGATCCCGACAATGACAAAACAAAAGAAGAACTATATATGCTTGGCATACCAGAAGTTCAATTTAACATCTTAGAAAAAGATAAATATCAAGTTACTACTGGATATTTAGGTATAGCTATTAAATATGGACAAAATACAGAAATTATACCAGTAATTGAAAATACTGCAAACCTTGAATATGACTTAACATTAGCCATAAAAAAAGCTACTTCAGAAAAAATGCCAGTAGTTGGATTAGCTGGAGAAATCCAAAATAAAATGCTCTTAGTAAATGAAACACTTGGCGAAGTCTATGAAAGCATACTTATTGACTTAGATGATGACCCCAAAGCAATAGAAAGTGTTGATACGCTCATACTAATGGGTATCTCTAACGATCTTAGTGAAGAAGCATTAATTGCTATAGATAATCATGTCACTAACGAAAAATCGTTGCTAGTGTTAGCTGATGGTGTCGTCTTAGCTGAAAATTTAGCCGCCAACAAGAACACATCAAACCTACATGAACTCATAGAAAAATACGGGATTAAAATAAGCAACAATCTAGTGCTTGATAAATACTCAGGATTCACATCTTTTTCTCAAGGGTTCGTTGCTTTCACACTAAACTATCCTTTGTGGCCAAAAATTATTCAAAATGGATTTAACCAAGAACATGTTGCCGTTGCTAATTTGGAGAGCGTCGTGCTACCATGGTCAAGTTCACTTGAGCTCACAAACAATAAAGCAAATAACAAAATAGAATATTTACTAAAAACCAGTTCTAATGCCTGGACTCAAATAGACCAGTTTGATCTTAACCCACGATCTCCAACATTAAACACACCAACAGAAGACACTAGTGAATATGTACTTGCATACACGCTAACTGGTGACATACAGAGCGCTTATTCAGACAAAGTAACTAATAATGCCAAAATAATAGTTGTAGGGGATGCAGATTTTATATCTGATAGATACCTAAGACAAAATCCAGAAAATTTAATCTTTTTTCAGAACATCGTTGATTATCTCAGTATAGATAGTGACCTAATTAAGATTAGATCAAAAGGCGTAACAGATAGACCTATAAAAATAATCAGTAATAAATTAAGACAAACAATTAGGTATGTAAATATATTTGGAGTTACATTTGTGGTTATTTGCTTTGGTATGCTAAGATATTATTCAAGAAGAAAAAAACAATACTAAGTAATATGGAGGGTCAATAAATATTTCCAAAATAAATATCTTTTTTAAATATATTTATTATAATAAATTAGATTTTATCAAGGAATACAGAACTATGAGTAAAACAACTCTAAGATTAATAATTATATTAATCGTGCTCTGGGGTGCAGCATACATATACAAAGGCCCCATGAATAACCAGGGTAGCAGCGGGAACAATCCCACAAACCTATTGGTGGACGTTAATACAGAAACCATAAGCGAAATTCAAGTTAATAGAGATGGAGTAATAACAATCCTCAAAAAAGAAGGTAATAAATTTAAAATTGATGGAACAAAAAATTTCTATGTAAACGAAGAAACCTCTGAAAAGATATTAGAGGGAATAGAAAACGCAAAACTAGCAACACTAGAGCTTATTAGCAGCGAGGAAGACAAAAAAACAGAATTTGGAACAGCTGAAAATGGAATCTCAGTATCCTTCATAGATGAGAGCGGAGAGGCAGTTAATGTTATCGTAGGAAAGCTAGCAAATAATTTCATCGATACATACATTTCACTTCCACAAACACCAGACACATATTCAATCGGTGAAAACCTAGTAAAATTATTTGACAGAGATGATTGGAAAGACAAAACTATGTTCAAAAATAATTCAAGCAAGGTAACTAAAGTACGTCTCCAATATCCAAATACACAATACGTAATGGAAAAAATAAACGATAAATGGGAGGTTGTAGAGCCTAGCAAATTCAATGTAAACCAAAGTGCAATCGAAGAAATTGTTAAAGTAATGACAGACCTAAAAGCCGTACAAATTCCAGCTCAGACATTTGAAGGCACGGGGCTAGAAAAGCATACATTAATTGTTCAGGTTACTGGCGAAGAAATAGATAACACTATTATGGTAGGAGATCAAAAACCATTATTGGACACTCCTGACGACAATAAAAATAATCCATTCTCTCAAGTCAACACAGAAGAAAAAGAATTATTTTATGCTAAAAAAGGAGACTCAGACAATATTTATCTAATCTCAAAAGAAGACAAAGACGCATTAGACAAAACAATCCAAGAACTACAACAGTAATCATTAATCACAATAAACAAAAAAAACTCTGCAACTATTATTCGCAGAGTTTTTTTTTATATGTTACAATTATTCAATAATCTCAACTTTAAAATTATGAAATTTGATGTAATTACAATAGGATCTTCACTTCTCGACATTGCCTTCTATACGAATGAGTGTAAACTAATTAAAAATAATGATGATTTACTTTGTCAAAAAATGCTTGCGTTCGAATATGGAGCGAAGGTTAAGGTAGATAAAATAGTTAACTCTTTTGGTGGTGGGGCAGCTAACGCAGCTGTTTCTTTTTCTAGACTTGGTTTAAAAGCTGGAATAATAACTTCTATCGGAGACGATGAAAGAGGAGATCAAATTATAAAGAATTTCAAAGAACAGCAAGTAGGAACGCAACTTGTCCAAAGACAAAATAAAACCGAAACAGGTTACTCTTTTTTAATAACCAGCTCTATTCATTCAAAAGAGCATGTAATATTCCCCTCAAGAGGTGCGAGCAGTAAATTACAAATTAATAACAAAGAAATACAAATCTTAAAATCCAAAACAAAATGGATCTACATTACATCCCTATCTGGAAACTGGAAGGACACACTCAATAAAATATTTGAAACGAGTCATTCAAGAATTGCATGGAATATCGGAGGAGAACAATTAAAAAGTGGCATTCGAGGTCTAAGCGACTATTTAAAACGAACGTTTATTTTAATCCTCAATAAAGATGAAGCATTAGAGCTAATTCTCTCTAGTCAAAAATACAAAAAACTAACAAAAGCGCATCTTAGTGAGCCCGAAAACCTAATTAAGCTAATCAAACAGCTAGGGCCATCAATCGTTTTAATTACTTCAGGAAATAAAGGAGCACATGCTTATGATGGACAAAAGATCTATTATCAAGCACCATTTAAAGAAAAAAAGAAAGAAGATACAACAGGAGTGGGGGACGCGTTCGGATCTAGTTTCGTAACAGGATTAGAGAAATTCGACAATAACCTTAAGAAATCATTATCCTTAGCAGCCCGCAACACTGCAAAAGTAATCGCACAAGTCGGTGCTCAAAATGGACTAATCAAATTATAAAACAAAAAAAATACGTAACTACTCACCATACCTGCATTATTTTTGAGCGCATATGGAAAATGTAGTAATTTTTAGCAGAATTTAACTTAAAAAATTTTATGTTTGAGTGAAGTAAGTTTAAAATTTTTGTTAAATTGTGTGTAAAAAATTGCCCAAAATTCCATCCTAAGCGAAAAAGTGATGCAGGTATAGTGAGCACTTACAAATATACATATACAAACATGTATTTTTTTGATGTACAATAAAAAAATCAATTTTTGCAATATAGCAATGATCAAAGCCTATATACTAAAAAATATCATAGCTATCACGTCTCTTTTATTCTTTTTAGTAATTGGGACCCTTGTCTATGCCAACTCTTTTGATAATGAATTCATATGGGATGATGATGATTCAATAGTTAACAATACCTACATTAAAAATTGGAATCATTTACCGGACTTTTTTACACAAAATTTAATTGCCGGCTCTGGTCAAATCACAGACTATTGGCGCCCAGTTTTACTTATATCTTTTGCTCTAGATTACAATTTCTGGCAATTAAACCCAACAGGCTTTCACATAACAAACACCTTATTACATATATTTAACGCTTGGCTCACTTTTCTTTTCTTGCGCCTCATTGCACGAACCAATCCATCAAAAAACGATACAAAGATTAATAGGCTTTCGCTAAACGAAGATATCATTCCATTTATCATAGCTTTATTTTTCTTAGTTCACCCACTAAACACCGAAGCCATAACATACATTGCTGGTCGTGCGGATCCACTCTCGTCTATTTTTAGCTTATTATCTCTTTTGTGCTATACAAAGTATAGATTAAAACATAACCCAAAACTACTTAATTTAAGTGCACAAAGCTGGCTATATCCATCTAGTCTACTACTCTTCATTTTAGCTCTCATGACTAAAGAGCAAGTCATACTATTACCATTCATTATTGCTATCACAGAGTTTATTTGCATAAGCCAAAGTCTAAACAAAAAAAGATTTTTTAGAGCAGTAAAGATGCTACTCCCATTTTTTATATTATCAATTATTTATTTATCAATTCGACTTACTATTCTGGATTTTAATGACATGTTTTCAGGTTTTAGCCAAGGAGAAAGCTATGATAACATCATACTACATCGCCTACTAACATTTACCTATGTAATAATACTCTACCTTAAACTACTATTTATCCCGACTGGTCTTCATATGGCAAGAGAAATAACACCAATTACATCCATTTTCTCATTACCTGTAATATTTTTTATAACATTAATTATAACAACAACTAAATTGTGCATAAAAACATGGCACACTAACAGGCTAATAACATTTGGAATTCTGTGGTTTTCAATAATCTTATTGCCAAGAACAAATATCTTTCAAATCAACCGACCAATGTATGAGCATTGGCTATACTTACCGATGATTGGATTTTGGTTAGCGCTTTTATATTCAATGCCAATTTTTACAGAAAAATTTACCAAAATAAATAGATTGCCAAAAACACTTCAAATCAAAATCCTTATTTCAGCAAGTATCTTTGTAACCATTATATTCTCATCACTTACAATAATTAGAAATAGTGACTGGAAGGACGCTATTGTGTTTTACGAAACAAACTTGTCGTATACGCCAAACAGCTTTATTCAGCATAATAATTTAGGAATGGCGTATGCAAACAATAATGAATTTGAGGCAGCCATTCGAGAATACAAACTCTCACTGGCAATAGCTGACGAATATCCACAAGTTCACTCAAATCTTGCCAATAGTCTTCTTGCCTTAGGGTATGCATCAGAAGCAATAATAGAATATAAAAAAGCAATAGAAATGAATCCAACCTTCTCCATTCCATATTATAAACTATTAAGCATATATATATCACAAAAAGATATATATGCAATTGAAAAAATATTAACATATATGAATGATTTTTTTCCGACTGACATTAATTATTTGTACTCAAAGGGAATCATTTACTTTGATATGGGCAATTACACAAAAGCAATTGATGCATGGCAAATATTACACAATAGAACCAATAGCCCAGAAATACACAACTTAATTAAACAAGCACAATTTCAACATTCCATCTCCGAAAAAAAATAAAATGCTCAATCACCTAAAAAATAAACCCCTACTAATATTATTAACATTTGTTACTTTAGTTTTTGTTGTTTTTGGAAATTCTCTAACCAATAATTTTGTTTTTGATGATCTTGCTATTGTTAGAAATAGAGATGAGCTCAAGACCATTTCACATTTACCGTTTCTATTTTTTGAACCCTACCATGAAAAAGGCTTAAACACAGATCTCTATAGGCCAATAACGATGATTAGTTTTAGTATTAATTACTTTGTCTTCGGAGAAAAACCATGGGGTTTCCATCTAGTCAACATCCTACTTCATGCCATTGCAAGCTGGCTACTCTACCTGAGTTTATTCAAAATTACCAATAAATTTAGAGTTTCGCTACTAGCAGCAATACTATTTCTCCTACTACCGATCCATACCGAGGCGATAAACCCCATTGTTGGTAGAGCTGAAATATTATCCTTACTGTTTATATCATGAAGCATACTTGCTTTACTAAAAGTAAAACAGAATAAAAGACAAAGCTTATTAAGCTTCAATCAACCAAAAATATACGCATCACTTCTTTTTCTACTTGCTCTCTTAAGTAAAGAAAGCGCAATCGGACTATTACCACTATACTGTGTAATTACTTATGCTACCCAGAATAAAAGTTACAATTTATTAATTGGAATAAAAACATTTTTATTAAAAAACTTCATAACCCTTACATATTTAACAACAACAATCTTTATATACTTTTGGATGCGTGGCGCAACACTAAATAAGCTCATCACAACGACTTCAACATTAGTTGAAAATCCACTAAAATTCGTAAGATTTTCGGAAAGATTTTTTACTTCTTTTAAAGTTCTTGGTCTTTATCTGGAAAAAACAATCTTGCCAATGAACAATCTTTCTTCAGACCATTCATATAATCAAATACCTACACATATAGAACTATCCAATCCACATATGTGGCTAGGAATTTTTGTTTTTTTTGTATCGACCTACGGGGTTTATTCCATATTTAACTCAAAAAAGGAAAAAAATATCATTTTAATCTTAGCTAGTAGCTATTTTATTTTTTTCTATCTTATTATTAGTAATTTATTTTTTATAATTGGAACTATCCTTGCCGAAAGACTAATGTACATACCTAGTATAGGCTTTTGCCTATTAACATCATGGCTCATAATTTATACACACGACAAGGAGGTATTAGCAAAAAGCTATAAATTATTTTTCAACAAAAAGGTTTCTAAAAAATTCATGAATCATATTCTTTATTGCTCAATTGCACTCATCTTAACTTTCTATGCAACAATTAGCTATAAAAGAAATTTTAATTGGAGAACAGAGGAGAGCCTATTTCTCAGTGCAGCTCTCAGGTCTCCCAATTCAGTCCTAGCAAGAAGTAATGCAGGCGCCATTCATTTAATAAATGGTGATCTTGTCAACGCACGACAAGAGCTTATATTCGCAAATACTATATATGATAGCTACAACCATGCCATGAATAATCTAGGATTACTTTATCTAAGAGAGGGGAATCTTTTAGCAGCTCGCGATCAATTTCACAAAACAATAAGTAAATACCCAAATTATATAAATGCTATAAACAATCTAGCAATAACCTACTTCTACTTGGAAGAATTTGAAAAATCAAAATATTACTGGACCTTTATATATAATAATAATGCAGAAGATCATCTAATCTACTATTTAACTGATAAAATAGTCAATCTCATAAAACAAAATAAATTATCTGAGGTTGAAAATTTATACAAAAATATTAAACATATTGTAAATAATGAAGATTGGAAGGCAAAAATTGAACTTATATTAGAAAATTTTTCAAAGAAAAAATGAGTAACATTAGGAATAATTAAATAATAATTGCAAAAAAAAAGAGAAAACTATTGACAAATACTAAAAACATGATATGCTTAGTTTAATTATGAATTGACTTTCGTTTAAATACATAAAATTAATGTCACATATATAATAATTTATAGCAAATAAACAATTCGGATTTCTTAGCTTATCAATTTCCGATAAATGGTAAATATGTCTCAAATAGAAACACATACACAAAAAGATATATTAGATATTAATAAACTTTTATTATCTAGTTTAAATAAGCGAGAGCAGGATATCATTTCTCGACGTTTTGGTTTAAATAATATACAAAAGCAAACACTAGAAGAAATTGGTAAAGACCATAACCTAACTAGAGAAAGAATTAGACAGCTAGAGACTGCAGCTTTGAAAAGAATAAAAGAACTAGATATCTTAATAGATAATATTGCTCACATTAAAAGAGGCATCAATGACATCCTTGCTGAATATGGTGGCTTGATTGAATTGAACCATCTACTCGAGCACTTAATATTGCCAATACAAGACGATAAGACACACAAAGACATTTATAAAAATAATTTTTATTTTGTTATCTCAAGACTATTAGACGGTGATATAAACGAAGTATCAAATTCAAAATACCTAAAGAGATACATTAAAGAAAAGAATACTAGCATTACTCATGCTGAAGATATTGTTAAAGAACTTTCAAAAACAATTCAAAAAAATAACGTAACACTAACAACAGAGGAACTACTTAACACTATAACAAGCTTAGAAAATCACACAAAACATAGCAGCAAACTAATATCGCCAAACAATACAGATATATCTGATGTATTACGTCAATTAACAAAAAATGACTACGACTTAGTAAGCCAAGTTAAGCCACTATACTCATTATTAATTACGTCAAACAATATTGAACAAAACAAATTAGGTCACTGGGGCATTGATACCTGGAGCGAAATAAAACCTCGCACGATTAACGAAAAAATTTACTTAATATTAAAGGAAAATAAAAAACCAATGCACTTCACCAAGATTGCAGAAGAAATTAACAATATTGCATTCGATAAAAAGATTGCCAATGCTGCAACGGTGCATAATGATTTAATCCTTGGCGAGAGGTATGTTCTTGTTGGTAGGGGAATGTATACATTAACTGAATGGGGATACAAAAAAGGCACAGTCACTGAAATAATTACAGATATCTTAAAAAATACCAACAATCCATTAGACAAAGATGCAATAATTGATGAAGTATTAAAGCAAAGACTAGTAAAAAAGACAACCGTAATTCTTGCGCTTACAAATAATAAACAATTCAAAAAAGTAGGAGACTTTTACGCAATCAATGACTTATAAATAGAAATTATTATTACAACAAAAAAACACACAATCTAGTGTGTTTTTTTGTTGCCTGTTTACAAATACGCATTTCTTAATCAATTAGTTTTATGCTAAACTTTAAGCATGGATATTATAATCAATTTATCTACTATAACATCATTTTTTAGTCAATCATCAGACTATATATTAATGATAATTTTCATCTGGATTGGTGGACCAGCTATTTGCATTACTCTTTTTATTGGTTTTTATCAAATATGGTTAAATAATCAGCAAGGAAAATGGAAAAGCAGTGTCAAGTTCATACTTCTCGCCATAGATATCCCAAGACTAAATCAGCAATCACCTAGGGCAGTAGAAAATATGTTTAGCTATCTAGCAGGTGCTCATGGAACGCTAAACTTAATAGAGCAATACCTAGAAGGTAAATTCCAACTAGTGTTTAGTTATGAAATTGTAAGTATTGATGGATATACTCAATTCTTAGTTCATTTACCAGAAAAGTTTAAGAACTTAGTCGAAACCTCTATCTACTCTCAATATCCAGATGCTGAGATTACAGAAGTAGAAGACTATACAAAAGGAATGCCACGAAAATTTCCAGATGATACTTGGGATATTTGGGGAAGTGAATTTATATATGCAAAAAACGCTGCCTTTCCAATTAGAACTTATGAAAGCTTCGAACATCAATCTGGTCCAAGCGAAATGCACTACAAAGACCCAATGTCAGCGTTAATGGACCTATGTGGATCACTAAGAAAAGGTGAACAACTTTGGTATCAGATCATTGTTAAACCAGTTGGATTTAATGAAATGGATGTTTCAGAAAAAGAAATAGCCGCTCTAATGAAAGATAAAATTGAAAACCCAAAGCATCTAGGAGATAAATTTGTTGACTTGTTTATTGGAACACTTCAATTCATCAGTAATGCTATTCACAGCATGTTGATTGAAGCGAGTGACATAGAAGTAGAAGAGGAAAAGGCCTTAAAGATGATGGACTTAAGACCATTACAAAAACAAAAGTTAGAAGCTTTAAGCACAAAGTCTACCAAACTAAGCTATTTAACTAAAATTCGAATGGTGTATATTGCCAAAAAAGAAGTAATGAATAGAGCAAAGGCTGTAAACGGATTTGTCGGCTACATGAAGCAATTTGCAGACGTTCAACTAAACAATCTCAAACCAGACACAAAACAAACTGCAACCACAGTAAAGTACAGCCCAAAAATTAACAGGCTCAATAGAAAAAAACGAAAAATTATCAATAACTTTATAAATCGTTCAGGTCCAGCTGGAAGAGACATGCAAATGATGAGCATCGATGAACTAGCAACGCTTTGGAACTTCCCACAAAGCGAATACATCAAAGCGACCGGTCTTCAAAAAGTTTCAGCCAAGAGAGCACAAGCCCCTTCATCATTACAATTTACAGAAACTTCCGATTACGATCAAATTTCTGACATCAGCACAGACGAGCTAAACTTAATAGAAAATGAATTATTGACTGATGAAAAACTACCCAGCAGCATATTCGAGTCAAAAACAGAAAAACCAATATCCAATACAGCCAAACAAAAAGAGGAAGACATAAACCTAAATAATGACATCCTTGAGGACGAACTAAAGACTGAACCAGAATTAAAAGGAGAAAATAAAAAAAATTATCCTAAAATTCCAGACAATCTGCCATTCGAATAAATAATCAAGAGATAATAAAAATCAAAAAAATGTTTGACTTGAATAACAAATAATATTAACATAAACATATAGTTTGCATTAATATACATTCTTAATAAAAAATTATGAACGATATAACTCTATTCGGAGAAACAACTTACAGAAATGAGATGAGACGGTTTGGTATCAAAACGGACGACAGAAGAAGACACATGTATTTAATTGGCAAAACAGGCATGGGAAAGTCAACCTTACTAGAAAACATGATTATTGACGATATTAATGCCGGGCGTGGACTTGCTGTAACTGACCCACATGGCGACCTAGCAGAAAAAATAATTAAGTTTATTCCAGATCACAGAATAGACGATGTTGTTTATTTTAGTCCTGGCGATATCGATTTCCCAATAGCCTTTAATGTTATTGAAAAGGTAGCACCTCACTTAAGACATCTTGTTTCATCTGGTCTACTTGGAGTATTTAAAAAACTCTGGGCTGACTCATGGGGTCCAAGACTTGAATACAC
>JADHVC010000009.1 GCA_016784175.1 Patescibacteria group bacterium
TGTCAAGCTTTTTAGCACTAATACTCTCTATTTTTACAAATTAACGCTTATATTAAACAAAATAATCTTTCAATCAACCCATAATCAGGACAAACTTCAACCCAATTTTTGGTTCGACAGCTGTCCCTGAACCCGAGCACTAATATTGCATAAAATTAAAGAAAGTAAAATCAAACAATCAGCCTCTAATCAAAAAAACCCTAACAAGAAACGCACATTCTGCAAAGATATACGTGATTGCCCTCTTGTCGACCTGGAACCTGACAATTCACCTTGCAAATCCAGCAATGGTCATGAATTGCCAAGTTGCCCAGATTAAATACTCACAGAAAAAGCAAGACAAAAACGATTGCGTAATAAAAAAAGAAGCCTACAATAAAATCAAAGTAAGTTAACACAGATTATTTTAGAGCTTCAATCTGAATGTAGTATTTGTGCACAGGAATAAACATGGTAACCACAAGGTTGCCATTTTTTTTACCTATGAACTCACATTCGACAAACCGAAAAACACCTAATATTACTCACTTCCACTTCAAAACAGGTTCTAACTTCCTCCCTCCATTGGAGCAAACAGAGAGATTAAGCGAGGTTAAAGCCTCGTTTTTTCTTTTTATTAAACTCTTTGAATTTCATCGTATAATAATCAACAAATATAATCTCGTCTAGTTTATCCTCGTATATCCGAACGAGCCTGTTTTCCAAAGCCTTTGGTAGAAAGTTTGATGTGGAACAAAGGGAACATGAAATACCTGTATGACCTTTACCCATGTGGTCCAACCAAACAAGGTTGTAAAATTATCTTCGGCTCTTCCCAAGTAGATTGGAGCCTTGCATCCTTGGAACTAGGACTTTGTCCCTTTGACACTTGGCGACTTGTCGCCGACATAACAAAAACTCCGCACGCTCTATGCTTTTAAAGCAAACAACGCGCGGGTTCTTTTTTTTGTGATATCATTATTTATCAAACAAAACTATGTTATACTAAATTTATATAACTTTTAAATTATTAACTTATGTTACTTTTTTGGGTTTTTATTTTTATAGTATCTTTAGCAGTCTTAGTAAAAGGATCTGACTGGCTACTTGAGTCAGCGGAAAAAATCGGGCTAGCACTTGGACTTTCACCTTTTGTCGTTGGAGTTGTTATAGTTGGAGTAGGCACTTCTTTTCCAGAGTTAATATCGTCACTAATGGCTGTATTAAAAGGAGCAACAGAGATAGTGGCTGCGAATGCAATCGGTTCAAATATTGCCAATATTCTTTTAGTCGTTGGAATTTCGGCTATAGTTGGCAAAAAATTGCGTGTCAGTAAAAATTTGATAGACCTAGATATTCCACTATTAGCCATTTCGACTATGTTGTTCCTGGGTGTTGCTTGGGATCGCGTCATTACTCTACCCGAATCTGCCATATTAATAACTACATATATTATCCACCTACTCTATACAATTGGTCACAAAGAGGAAGAAACAGTAAAAAAAATAGAACCCATGAAGGTAAAGTCAAAAACAAAATATGCAAATACAGTTAAAGCAGAAATTGTAACTAGGCCGAAGATTACCTTCAAGGACTATATTCTTCTTATTGTTGGTCTTGCTGGCTTAATCATAGGAGCAAAATATTTGATCGATTCTGTAATTAAGTTATCCGAAATATTAAATATAGCTGCTGGAGTTATTTCATTAGCAGCTGTTGCCTTTGGAACGTCCTTACCAGAGCTACTAGTTTCGATTAAGGCTGCAATGCGTGGAAAAGCAGAAATGGCGCTGGGTAATATTTTTGGATCTAACATCTTTAATATTTTAATGGTTGTTGGTATACCTGGTTTATTTTCCACACTAAGGATTGATGAACAAACTTATGTTCTAGCAATTCCAGTTTTAATTGCCACTACTTTTCTATTTATTGTCTCTGGAATATCAAAAACAATTTATATTTGGGAAGGAGCAATGTACCTTATTGTTTATATATTCTTTATGGGAAAACTATTTAATTTTATTTAGATCGTGTTTAAATTCACATTTAAGTCAAAAAAAAATCCGCTACAGAATAGCGGATTTTTAAAATTATAGTGAAAAAATGTTTAAATTTTTCTAATTTTATCAGCTGCTTGACCTTTTTGAGTATCAATAATCTCGAATTCAACTTTGTCGCCTTCTTGTATATCATTAAATTCAACCTCTACTAAATTATTAGCATGGAAGAATAGATCGTTTCCAACGTCATCTCTAGCGATAAACCCAAAATTTTTGTCAGTAAGCTTTTTGATTGTTCCTGTCATTGTATTTTGTTCTTAAATTAATTTATAAGGGCTTCTAATATACATAGAAATCCGACTTTTTTTCTATTTAGCGATATTAGGAAAAACCTTATTATTAGTATAGCAAAATGTTTATTTTTTGCAATAGTCGTTCTTAGTATATCGAAAAACCGCAACAGCATTGACTTTTTCAAAAATTAATGTAAACTTAATAACATAAAGAATAAGGGAAATAGGTTGCTATATTCCATTCCCTGGAAATTAAAATAAAAGCACTATAAGCAACTGATCAATGAGTTTATGTTGCTTTTTATTTAATTATATGACCACAAAAGAAGAATTTATCATTGAGCACAACAAATTATCACCCTTAAATTTAAAGGCTACAATGGAGATGCTTATAAATTTCCAAATAGAAAAACCAGGTCTCCTTAAGGATGACGATTGGTCTATCGATAAGATTCGAAGACCTTTCATTCTTTGGTTAACATCTCCAACTAACGCAAAAAGAGATTAAACTAGAGAAAATTTATCACAAATTAAAAGCCATGCGAAATCAAACAACATATTTTCGTATGGCTTTTAATTTTAAAAAAAAGTCGGAAAAATCTTCCGACTATACTATTGTGTATTTAACAATCTGTCAAATATTTATTCAATAATTTTTACTTGAACATTAACCATTAGTGCACCCCTTGCATTTGTGCAATTAGCTGATTTTTTCGATAATACTTTAAGTTTATATTGCTTTTCAGGATCCAAGGAAACTTTATTAAGTGCATGTAAAAAATTCATCGTTAACTTGCCTTGAAAATCTGGGTCGCTTTCACTATAAAGAGCTTGCAACCCAACTTCTGCAACACCCATACTATTCGTCCCCGTTAATTCCTGCGATTCTGTTTCTTCTTGCACTAACTTAGCTTTTATTAGCCCATATCTTACACCTTTGTATTCAAAACACCTCATACTACAATAATTCAATTCACAAGTATATTCTACTTTTTCTTTTGGCGTAAATTCTGGTATAATTATTTTTGGTGTCTCCCATCCTTTTTTTTGTTCGCAAGTAATAGCCATCTGGCCACCTATAAGTTGACGGAATTCAAGACCCATAACAGTCTTTGTTATTTCTGCTTTCTCCTTTTATTATGAATGAGCAGTTATCCCTATTAAAACAAATTATATCACACTATTATTGTATGTATCAACGGAAATGCAATAAATTAACTAATTATTATATTTTTAGCTTAGACTAACCCATCAGAATTAATTACCAACATGTGTTCATTCTCTAAAACATCATACAAAAAGACATCAGTCATACTCTTCCTATATTTAAACTCACGCTCACTCATACATGTATAATTTATCTCCCTACCTAAATCACACTCATAATTACTTAAGACTTTTACCAACTTATCTCTATTGATCTCTCCAACTATCAACAAATCTACAGGAGCCTGCTTATTATTCATAAATAAACCAGAAAGTATTAATACCTTTAAATCTCCCGCTTTTTTTAAATCATCAACAAAATCATGTTTATATAACACATGTGATTTGACAATTAACGCTCTTATTTCTTCAAATAAAGCAAAACTAGTATTCACTCTATAGTATTTATGATCCTGTAACCCCTTTGCTTTTTGCACCTTTCCTATTGCCTCCTTCTTGTTCGACCTATCTTTATCCACAGCATCAATGTAAGATTCTAATAAACTCAGCTTCTCAAGGTTTTCCAGTTCTTTTTTGACCGGACCGAGTTGTAAGCCGAGATCCTTAGTAAGCTGACGAACACTAAAGCTTTTTTCACAATTCACTAGGAATACCTTTAACAATTTTACTCTCACTTGTGATCCAAATAATTTTGATAACATATTTAATACACTTAACATTCTTACTTAACTAGCGTATAATAAAATTAAGATGAAGTCAAAAGTGAATATATAAATTTATGTACTATAAACTATCACCATTAATATTAACACCAGGTCAAAATTCTAATTTTATATCAGAAGTCTATGTAACTCAACCTGATTCCCGAAAAGAAGCAGTCGCGGGAAGAGCTTTTATTGTAATAGAAATAGAATCAAGAAAGGCGGAGGACTTAAAGATTGTAAATTTTATCATCGAGAGTTTTTGTAATAATTATTATGAAAACGATAAAATTCTACTTAGAGAAAAAACAAAAGCAATTTTCATAGAGCATATTTTTGAATCAGCACTAGCAAATACAAATAAAAAATTATTGGAATTTTTGCATCAAGAAAAAATTAAATTTAATCCTGAATTTATTAGCGCGACAATAGGCGTAATATTTGAGAATGATATTCATTTTGCTAATATTGGTAAAAATAAAGCACTATTGATCTACAAGGATAAAAAAGAAGATGTATATAAGATCGCCAATGTAACCGATCACACAACTAGTGGTGGAGAAAAAAGACAACACATTAATGTAGCGAAACTATTTTCTAGTGTAGTAAGTGGTAAAATTCCGAAAAACGGATATTTCATATTTTCTAATGAAGCTCTACCAGAATACATCTCGAATTCACAATTAATAAAAGTTATAACAACATTGCCGCCTATATCAGCAACAGAACAAATGAAGAAAACTCTTTCCAATATAAATAACTATATTCCTTTTCTAGGTTTAATTATAAAAAATACTTACGGAACATCAAAAGAAGAACAAAGTATACAGTCATACAGTGAATTAAATCATAACAAATTGGACTACAAACAAAATTCTCACATCAGTAATATTGAGGAATCCACAGAAGAAATACTTACAACCAAGGGAACCATTAATTTTAAGAAATATTTAAATATAATTATTAATTGGATAATATCTGCAAAGGACTATTTATTGCACAAAAAACCAAACAACTTAAAAATATTTCACTTAAAAGACAAAATATTCTTCAAAAAAAGAGCAGCGAATTTTTCGCTTAATAAGACTAGCGCAATATTAAAAGATATAGCTAGTTTAATTATTCAGTCATTAAAATACATAGCGCAATTATTAAAAAAACCGTTCAGTAAAGCAAAACAAGAAGATTACAGCAGTTTAACAAGTAAAATAAAAATCAGCGCACTTAGAAATAGCAGCAAACTATCTAATCCTAGAGAAGCAATCTCAATGCTCACCAACAAGGTAGTTTCATCAAGCACAAAAAGCAAAGTCTTTGGATTAAGTATTGGTGTTTGCGTCCTGCTATTAATGTTAAATATAGACCGCGTTGAAGAGAACAATCAAGCAATAGCTGTTATCGATAATAGTGTTGAAATATTACAAAAAATATCACAAAAACAAAATCAAATAGAGGCAAATCTTCTTTATAACAATGAAAACAATGCAAAGAATATTCTAGCTGAAATTACTGCTCTAATCGGAGAACTATCAATAGATACCCAAGAAGAAAATGACAAATATGCATCGATCCTTGAAACACATAATAAACAGCTTGATAAAATTAGACACGCTAAAGACATCGATACAGCAAAAGAAATTTCTAATTTCAGTGAAATAAACAAGGAAGCCGATCCGATCAATATCATAATGTCTAATAACGTTATATTTGCTAACGACTCTAAACAAAAAACAATTTATACACTTGATCTAAAGAATAACTTAAAAACTGCAATCATTGACATAAAAGAACCCATTGACAACTTAAAATATCCCATCTTAAATACAAACAACAATGATCTTTATTACTTAAACGACAAAAAAAGTATCATTAAGTTTTCAACAAAGGATAATGAGATATCTAAATTATCAATTAACCTTGAAAATGTAAACTACGATTCTATTAAAGGAGGGGCTGGTTTTGGATCATATATATACTATGTCTCGAGGGCAGACAACCAAATATTCAAATTTAGCCCTAAGAACGGCGGGTTTTCATCAGGACAAAAATGGATTAAGGATGAAAAAGTTGATGTAAGCAATGCAATCGACATGGAGATTGATGGTCATATATATGTACTTAAAGCTAATGGAGAAATTTTAAAATTACTAAAAGGTAAAGCTGAAGATTTTACTTTAGATATAGTTGAACCAGAACTAAAGATGGCTACAAAATTCTACATATCAAAAGAACTTAACTATGTATATATTCTAGACCCATTGCAAAAAAGAGTTGTTGTATTCAACAAAAAAGGAGAATTTATTGCTCAATACACATCTAATAATTTCAGTAACCTTAAAGATTTTATAGTCGACGAGCAAAACAATATCCTATATCTACTTGACACCAGTTCTGTCTATAAAATTAGTGCAACGCACTTGTAGAGAAAAGACGATAAAAATTTTAACACTAAAACAAAAAAAAGACTCTACATTTACATAGAGTCTTTTTTTGTCGTTTATTGTTAACTACTACTTTAGTGTAACTTTTGCACCAGCTTCTTCTAATTGCTTTTTCATAGCTTCTGCTTCTTCTTTCTTTACTCCTTCTTTCAAGATCTTTGGAGCTGCATCAACTAAATCTTTAGCATCCTTTAATCCCATGTCTGTTAGAGCTCTAACTGCCTTAATAACAGCAATCTTTGTGCTACCTGCATCTGTAATTTCAATATCAAAACTATCCTTCTCTTCTTTTGCTTCTTCAGCAACACCTGCCCCACCTGCCATCATCATTGTTGGAGCTGCAGCAGAAACACCAAATTTCTTTTCTAAAATCTTAACTAATTCTGCTAAGTCCAAGACACTCATCGTTTCAATTCCACTCACTAAAGATTGAAATTTTTCAGGAACTAAAACCTCATCAGTTGAAGTTTCAACTTTTACTTCCTCGCTTGTTTGTTCTTCTGACATACAATATGCTCTATTACCAAATATCTTTTATAAACTCTACAGTTATTTAAAAAAGTATACTTGATATTAAATATTAATAATAATTATATTTATACTTATTTACGCTTTTTTTTCTTCAATTGCCTTCAAGACATTTACTAGATTTCTTATATTTCCAGCTAATACATTAACGAAACCACTAATTGGTGCGTTTATTGAGCCAACTATCTTAGCATATAACTCTTGCTTGCTTGGTAATAAGGCCAAAGCTTCAACTTCCTTTGCTCCAATATATTTACTCTCCAATATTCCTCCAATAAAACTCATCTTCTCTGGTATTTGTAACTTAAATTTAGCAACAATTTTAGCTGGTGCTACTTCATCTTCATATCCAAGCACAGCAGCCACCTGATCTTTATTTGAGCTAAAATCTACCTCTGCTAGATTGTTATTCTTTAAAGATATATTTAAAAGCGTTTTCTTAGATACAATGTATTCTGAAGCCTCACTTCTCAACTCATTCCTTAGGGTTTCATTTTCAACTACTGTTAATTTATTAAAATTAACAAACATAATTGATTTTGCATCTTTTATCTTACTTGTTAAATTATCTATAATAACTTTTTTCTGATCTCTTGTTTTTGCCATATTTTTTTTTATTATTATACAAAAAAAATCTGTGTCACCACAGAAAATAAACATCTCGACCAAGGGATAATATACCCCATGATAGCTTACCTCGACAGATCTTACACAATTAAAATTTGTTGTCTGTTGTCTGTGGCTCCCTATTTAATTAACTCTCAAATCCTTACTCTATCTTATCGCATTATTAAATTTTGTCAAGATAGGCTTGCAATATCAACATAGCTGCTACTGAATCCTCCTTCAACTTAAGCTTTAGTGGTCGTATCAGACCAGATGCATGCTTAGTCGTCAATCGCTCATCTATTAACTCCAAAGAGACATGTTTTTTTAATCTATTACAAAAAGCATCGTATTCTTCAGTGAAAGTTGCATTTTCACCACCCATCTTTATCGGCCTACCTAGTATTGCCTTATCTATTTGCTCCTCTTCTATAATTTTCAAAAGTTCATCAAAATTTGAAACAATACAAAATGGGGAGGCAATTTTCAACTCATCATCCCCTATTGCAATACCAATTTTAGACTTACCCCAATCTATTCCAATAAAATTCATAAATTATATATTACCGAGCAGTTATTATAACTACACCTCCATCTACAACAGCTACAGTGTGCTCAAACTGGGCCGCTAGGCTTTTATCCTTTGTTACGACACTAAATCCATCCTTCAAAACATCTACCTCAAAACTACCAGCTGTTATCATTGGCTCGATTGCTAGCACCATACCCTTTTTTAGAATAATATCATCTCTTCTTGTTTGCTTATTTACAAAATTTGGTACCTGTGGATCCTCATGAACAGCATAACCAACTCCATGACCGACAAAATCTCTCACAACAGAATACCCATTCATTTCCGTATGTTCCTGAATAGCTTTACTAACATCACTTAACTTCGCTCCAGGTTTGATTACTTCAATGCTTTTGTGCAATGAATTATTTGTGACTTTAAGTAATTTCTTAGCCTCATTAGTTATTACACCGACTCCAACCGTAACTGCAGTATCAGTGTACAGTCCCTTATACTCCATACCAATGTCTATACCGACTATATCACCAGACTTCAATATTCTTGATGGAATAGCTGGTGCATGAACAACCTCATAGTTAATAGATGTGCATAAAGCAGTAGGAAATGGCTTACTTCCACGACTTGGTTTGTAACCCTTAAAAGACGGTCTTCCATTCGCCGCCTTAATTAATAAACATGCAAGAGTCTCAAGCTCTAGTGTTGTAACACCAGGCTTCACCTTTCTCGCCACATCGTTTAAAATACCTCCTAGAATAAGACCTCCTTCCCTTAATACCTCTATCTCTTTGTCTGTTTTTATACTAATCATACAATCACACTTTAATTCACTTTATAATCTTTAAATCTCTTAATTCATTTTCTATATCAGCACTTACCACCTTAATATCCTGCTCCCCATTAATCTCAATTAAAATATTCTTTTTTTTCCAATAACTCATAATTGGACCAAACTCAGTCTGAAATATTTTTATTCTCTCACTTATCACTCTACTGTTATCATCAGCTCTTGTAAATAATTTCTTTTCGCAACTGTCACATACGCCAGTCTTCTTTGGAGCATTAAATTCAATATGATAAGTCGATCCACACTCGCATGAACGCCTACCCCCCAAACGCCGCTTAATCTCTTGAGAGTCAATTCTCACATATATCGCATAAATTTTATCGTCCTTACTTGAAATTTTCTTTAACCTATTATCAAGCAATGTTAGCTGATTTTGATTTCTCGGAAAACCGTCAAAGATAATTTTTTCATTTGCACCAATCTTTTTTAATTCTTTATCAATAATTAACTCCACAATTTCATCTGGAACTAACTCACCTTTATCTAGGTGTAGCTTGATAAGATTTGCGATTTCAGAACGCTTCTTTCTCTCTTCTCTCAAGAGCTTACCTATTGAAATAATCTTAAAGCTAGCCTTTTTCATTAATAGCTCAATTTGCGTTCCCTTACCAGACGCAGGTGGTCCGAAAAAAAATATAAATGTTTTCATTATCCTCTATAAGTTATGTGAATTAAATAAAAAATATAAATTAATATAAGAATCATCCCTTCAAACTTTGAAAGCACATTCTTTTTCCCAGTATAAATAAGTAAAAGCAACAATATAGTCACCGCAAAAAGCAAAATTATGTCTACATTAAGTAATGGATCAAACTCAATCGGATGAATAACTGCACTAAGTCCAAGTACCCAAAGAATATTAAATATATTTGACCCAATAACATTTCCAATTGCCATGTCAGTCTTGCCCTTATATGCAGCCACAGCGGAAGTCGCCAGCTCTGGCAAACTTGTACCCAGCGCAACTATCGATAAACCAATTAGCGCCTCTGAAAGTCCAAAGATTTTAGCGAACTCAACGCCACCATCTACAATCAATTTTCCACCAACACCTAAACCTACCAACCCTAAAACAACCATTAGCGTGGAAATTAAACCACTTTTCTCGTGTACACCATCAGCACTAAACTTCTCTATTGTGCCAATCCTACTAATTCCAAATGTGTAATACATAAAAATCACAAAGAATAGTATTAAGATTGTACCATCAATTCTAGTTAAACTATTTGGAAAAGAGTGGTCGATAATAAGATCATTGAGTAATAAACTGACTGCAAAAATAGCTAATAACGAGAAAGGAATCTCTTTGTGAACTGTGTTTTTACTTACAGTAAGTGGGCTAATCAGTGCCACAACCCCCAGAATTAAAAGAGTGTTTGACAAGTTCGAGCCGATAATGTTCCCGAGAGCTAACCCCTCACTCCCCATAAAACTAGCAAAAGTACTAACAATCAACTCTGGGGCCGATGTACCAAACGCAACTACCGTTAAACCAATAACATAAAAAGATACATTAAATTTTCTAGCAACTGATGATGCTCCCTCAACCAAAAAATCTGCCCCCTTAATAACAAGAAACAGACCCAAGATAAATAGAGTAACTGTTAAAAACATATTTTATTACTTAAATACAATTAAACTTCCAGCAACTGCTCACTATGTCTGCATTATTTTTGAGCACATATAGAATATGTAGTAATTTTTAGCAGAATTTAACTTAAAAAATTTTATATTTGAGTGAAGCGAGTTTAAAATTTTTGTTAAATTGTGCGTAAAAAATTGCCCAATATTCCATCCTATGCGAAAAAGTGATGCAGACATAGCGAGCAGTTACAACTTCCACAAATTACTTGTTTATCATAACAAACATTAATTAAAAATAAAAGCCCCTTTAACAAGGAGCTTTTATAACCATATGTACAAGAAACTATTTTATATTATCATACTCTCTCATTGTAAGTTGAGCTTCAATCTGCTTCACAATATCAATAACGACTGATACAACAATCAACAAGCTAGTTCCACCAATAACCAAGAATTGTGCCCCTGAGAAATATCTAACAATCAAAGGCATCACTGCAATAAAAGATAAAAACAAAGCACCTACTAAAACCACACGATGAGATATGCGTGATAAATATTCTGATGTCTCGTTACCAGGTCTTATTCCAGGAATAAAACCGCCTTGCTTCTGTAAATTCTCCGCAATTCTATCTGGATGAAAAACAACTTCTGTGTAAAAGAATGTAAACCCAAACACTAACACAAAATATACAACACCATAAAACAAATCTTTTTGAAATAGTTCAATTACCCATTGTGCAACACTTGCAACCCATGGCGTTTGAGCATTAATAAAGAACTGAGCAATCATGGAAGGGAATATAATAATTGAGATTGCAAAAATAATAGGTATCACACCAGCCATATTAACCCTTAGCGGTAAGTGTGTATTTTCTCCACCATAAGTTCTACCAGCTCTAACCTGCCTAGCATATTGCACTGGAATATTCCTTTGCCCCTCAGTCACATATATAACGCCTGCAATAGTAGCAACAGCAAGTGCTAAAAAACCAACAATAGTAAATAATTTTGATGGATCGTATGTTGCGATTGTCTGTTGAATAACCTGAGGTAGCGAAGATATAATACCAGCAAATATCAAAATAGATATACCATTTCCAATCTTTTTCTCAGTAATTAATTCTCCTAACCACATCAAAAATACAGTACCAGCAGTAATAGTAACTATCATTACAAACATATCAAACGCACCTATATCACCCAAAATATCATATTGAGATTTTTGTAAAATTGTAATCATCCCAAAGGCCTGAATAGCCGCAAATGGAACCGTAGCCCATCGAGTCCAAGTATTAATCTTTTGTCTTCCCTGCTCTTCTTTTTGCATCTCTTCCATCTTCGGAACAATCATACCTAAAAGCTGAAAAATAATTGAACTAGTAATATAAGGAGCGATTCCCATCATTACGATAGAAAAATTCTCCATAACACCACCAGAAAACATATTTAAAAGACCAAGAACCTGATTAGACCCAAAAAACTCTCTCAAATTAGCTGTATTAACGCCAGGAATTGGCACGTGAGCTGCAAAACGAAATATAACCAATATCCCCAAAACAAACAAAATATTATTTCTTAACTCTTTAATATTTATTATTTGTTGTAACTTATTTACTATCATTATCTTGTTTTTCAATGCTTATAAAAAAACTCTTACAAATTAACAATCATTTGTACAAGGTAAATTAAAAACAATGCAAAAATATAATATACTTATAAAATACTCTAAAGAACTACCTTAAACAATTCAGCAGCACCAGAACTAACTGCTACACCTTTTAATTGGATATTCTTAAGCTCCAATTTACCATTTAAGATAATCTTAATATTCTTATTATTGCCTACTAAACCAAAACTTTTCAATTTCTTAGGATCCACAATATCACCATCTTTAAAAAATTTATTTAGATCTCCAGTATAAACAATTTGATTTGAAGACACCCTATTAAAACCTCTCTTTTTAGGCACACTAAAAAGAATAGATTTTAAACCCAGGCGTTTTAAATTACTAACACCAGCTCTTGATCGTTGTCCCTTTTGGCCTTTTCCACTGTAAGTACCTTTACCACTAGCATTTCCACGACCTACACGCTTAGACGTATGTTGAGATTTCTTATTTACTTTTATGTTATTTAATGATTTCATTTTTTAAGTAGAATTAAATTCTATTTTTTCAAACTTCTTAATGCTTCAAGTGTGCATTTTGCATTACTTGCTTTATTATTCGTACCGATTATTTTACTTGTTATATCTCGGATTCCTGCTAATTCAAGAACAACTTTTACTACACCTCCAGCAACAACTCCATGACCAGGTTTAGCTGGCTTTAATAAAATTTTTGCTGCCCCTTGCTTTCGCAAAATAGAATAAGGAATAGTTTTTTCAACCATAGCCACATTAACAATATCTTTCTTTGCTTGATTTACAGCCTTTGTAATTGCCTTTTGAACATCAGCACCTTTTGCCATCCCAATACCAACTGAGCCCTTACCATCTCCAATCGCAATACACGCTCTAAAACTCATTCTCTTTCCACCACCCATCACACGAGTTACCCTAGCTAAATCTACCACCTTCTGTTCAAATTCATCTTTTGCAACTGGCTTTCTTGCGAAACGCTTTTTGTCTTCCAGCTTATTACCATAAACACTTCTCCCACCTTGAGATCGTGGTACTTGCACTTGGTCAGCATTGTCAACATTTACATCAGCTTCAGGTTTTAAATTTTTTGTATTTGCTTCTGTCATAAATTATTTTAAAATTTTAAACTTATAAAACTAATCCTGCCTCTCTTGCACCTTCAGCAACTGCCTTTACTCTTCCATGGTATCTATCACCACCTCTATCAAAAACCACTTTAGTTATTTCCTTAGCTACAGCTTGTTTCGCAATCTCTTTACCAACTTCAAAGCAAATTTCCGTCTTAGTTCCAACTTTATTAATTTTTTTAGTAGTCATTCCAAATATCGTAACACCTTTTTCATCATCAATTAGTTGCGCGTAAAGTCCTTTATTTGATTTTGACACCCTTAATCTTGGAACAGTTACTGTTCCACTAATACGTGCTCTAATTCTATACTTTCTTCTATTTTTTTTCTCTAATTTTTCTTTTTGCTTATTCATATTTTTAATAACTATATTGTAGAATAATTCATCATTAAATTGTAAATAATATTAACTAAAATAAATTATTTATTCACCCTTTCCAGCCTTCTTTCCAACCTTCCTAATAATCACTTCTTCAATATATTTTATACCCTTACCTTTGTATGGCTCAGGCTTTCTGACTCTTCTAATTTGAGCTGCTGTTTCACCAATAGCCTGTTTATCGATACCTTCTAGTGTAATAATTTTGCCTTCAACGATAACAGTAATACCTTCTGGCATCTCTTTAATAACAGGATGTGAGTACCCAACATTTAAAGTTAACACATTGTTAACCGCATTAGCCTTATAACCAACACCATTAACCTCAAGTTTTCTTACAAAACCTTGGTTCACACCAACAACCATATTATTAGTTAAAGTTCTCATTAGTCCCCACATGGCGCCAACTCTCTTGTCTGCACTTGCCTCCTTAACCAATATTTTACCTTCTTCAATTTCTATCTTTATATAATTCACTATCTTTTGTTTAAGCTCCCCTTTAGGTCCTTTCACAACTAAAACACCACCTACTATTTTTGCTTCGGTATCTTTTGGTAATTCGATTGGTAATTTTCCTATTCTAGACATTTTATTTTTTTATTAGTAAATTTCACAAATAACTTCTCCGCCTAATTTATTTCTCCTTGCCTCTTTGTTTGTTATAATTCCAAGTTCTGTTGACATTATCGCTATCCCTCTTCCATTTAACACAACCGGTACTCTTTGTTTTGTAACGTATTTTCTTAACCCAGGCTTACTTACTCTCTTTAGGGCCATAATAAAAGGTTTATCATCAACATACTTAAGAAGTACCTTTAACCTCGCAAACCTAGATTCGTCCTTCGCTTCTGGGTCAGCCTCTAATACTTCTACTTTTTGAATATACCTCTCACGCAACATAACTTCAAGAAGTTTCTTCTTAACATCACTCATAGGAATAATTACCTCTTTCTTATTCACTAAAGAAGCATTCCTTATACGCGTTAACATGTCTGCAATTGGATCTGTCATAATTTTACCACGATGACTTAGTTATACCTGGGATATTGCCACTATTGGCTAATTCCCTAAAACATATACGACACAAACCAAAATCCCTCATGAATCCACGATTTTTACCACACCTAAAACAACGTCTTACAATTCTTGTTGAGTACTTTGGTTTTTTCTTTGATTTTGCTATTAATGCTTTTCTAGCCACCTTGTTTACAATTTTAGTTAATTATCTTATATACTATTTTTTAAATGGAAACCCTAATAATTCGAATAATCTCAATCCTTCTTTTGAATTCTTTGTGGTTGTACTTACGCAAACTTCTAACCCATGCAACCTATCAACCTCATCATTTCTTATCTCCGGAAATGCAATATGATCACGAAACCCAATTGTGATATTACCATCTCTATCAACAATTGCACTCTCGATCCCTCGAAAATCTCTGATATTTGCAAAAACTAGGTTAACAAGCTTATCCAAGAAATTCCACATTCGCTTTCCTCTTAAGGTTACTTTTGATCCGATAATCATACCTTGCCTAACCTTAAATGAAGAGATTGACCTCTTAGCTTTTAGTGTTATTGGTTTTTGTCCAGATATTCTTTCTAAACTATTCACAACATTATCAACAAAAACTTTATCTTTTGCGTTTCTACCGAAGCCTGAATTCAACACAACCTTATCAATCTTCGGAACCTCAAGATTATTTTTATAACCGAATTCCTCCTTCAACTTAGCTATTATTTCTTTTTTATATTTATCTTGTAATTTCATTTGAATCGCTCTTTTTAATTAATAGATTCTTTACATTTCTTACAAACTCTAACTTTCTTCTCCTTATTTTTTTCTTTTTCTTTATCGACTACCTTATTTACTATGTAACCAACTCTTGTTGTTTTTTTACACTTCGGGCAAATAAGCATCATATTTGACAAATTCATCGGTGCTGGATATTCTACTCTCTGGCCTTTCTCACCACTCTTATTTGGTCTAATATGTTTAATAAGAAGATTAACACCATCTACACTGGCTCTATTTTTTTGCGAAAATAATTGCAAAACTTTACCTGTTTTACCTTTATCTTTCCCAGTTATTACTTTAATTTTATCTCCACTTTTTATTTTCATAACTTATAACTCAATGCTTTTTAATCGCTTCAAATATATTACATTAATTTTAATTTTATTTCAAGTGCCTTACTATTAAATCACTCCTGCGGATTATATTCTTACAAAATCTCTGGTGCCATCGAGGCAATCTTTGAATAACCTGCTCTTCTCACTTCTCTCGCAATTGGCCCAAATACTCTTGTTGACTTAGGTTCTTTTTTTCCCTTATCGATTATGACACATGCATTATCGTCAAACCTTAAACAAACTCCATTTCGTCTTTTTATCTCTTTAGTAGTTCTAACTATAACTGCTCTTACGACATCTCCTTTTTTAATCGCTGCATGAGGCGTTGCTACCTTCACAGCTGCAGTAATAACATCTCCAACTCGAGAGTATCGCTTTTTATAACCTCCAAGCACACGAATGCATTGAACCATTCTGGCCCCAGAATTATCCGCTACTTTTAACATTGTTTGAACTTGTATCATATTTTCTATTATAGTTTAAAAACTATAAACATCTAAATTAACTTATTTATACAACACTCTCCATCGTTTATCCTTTGATAATGGTCTACATTCAACGAAAACTACCTTATCGCCTTCCTTATACTGATCCTTTTCATCATGAACCTTATACCTCCTACTAGAAATATATCTTTTATCATATTTAGGCTGTATCTTTGCACGATCAACTCTAACTAGAATTGTTTTATTCATTTTATCAGAAACAACAACCCCATTAAATTCTCTAGCAAATTTCTTTTTTACATCTTCAATTTTATTAGTAGTAATGTTATTTTCCATTTTCATTTAATTTAACCTCGTTTGTATTTATTAAAGTCAAAACTCTAGCAATATGCTTTCTTTTTAGTCGAATTTCGTTAACTTTCTTTAAAGATCCAATCGAAACTTTAAATTTAAGCTCTCTTAACTCCTCCTGCGCACTTGTTAAAATCTTTAATAACTCAGACTTTGACTTATTTTTTATTTCTTTTAAATCAATTTTCATATTTATATCTTGGTAATAAATTTACACTTAACCGGTAATTTATACATTGCCAACTCCATAGCTTTTTGTGCCTGTTTTTCTGTTACACCCTCCATCTCAAACATTATAACTCCAGGCTTAACAACAGCTACGTAATGGTCAACTGAACCTTTTCCCTTTCCCATAGGCATTTCTCCTCCTTTTGCTGTAACCGGCTTGTCAGGAAAAATTCTTATCCATAGCTTACCACCCCTTTGTACATATCTAGTCATTACTCTTCTGGCTGCTTCTATCTGTCTAGATGTAACCCAGTGTGCCGTTAAGCTCTTAATCCCAAAACTTCCAAAACTAAGTACATTACCACGCATAGCTTTTCCACCACGATTACCCTTATGGGACTTACGATATTTAGTTTTTTTTGGCATTAACATTTTAACGACTTCTACTTTTTAATTTATTTATCAAAAATATCCCCTTTATATATCCACACTTTTACTCCAACCGCACCATATGTTGTAGCGGCTGCGCTTCTTGCATAATCTATATCTGCTCGAATTGTATGTAATGGAACTTTCCCAGATATTAACTTTTCCGATCTTGCTATTTCAGCACCATTCAAGCGTCCATTTACCATAACCTTAACTCCCAATCCGCCAGCTCTCTCTACTCGCATAATAGCTTGTTTCATCACTCTTCTGAATGGCATTCTTTTCTCTAATTCCTGCACCATCTGCTGCAAAACAATCTGAGCACTTAAATTAGGTCTATCAACCTCATTAATATTTAGAAATATCTCATTCAATCTAAAGTTCTTTAGAAATTTTTTATGAATTTTTACTTTAATATCTTCTGCTCCTGTACCACCTCTACCGATAACAACTCCAGGCTTACCAGTAAATATATTGATAGTAATTTTATTTGTATTTCTTTCTATCTCAACTCTATCAACTCCAGCTGGAGATAAGGTTTTAATAAGATACTTCCTCATAAACACATCCTGTGTAAGATTCTCTATATATTTCTTGCCACTAGCAAACCAACGAGACTCCCAAGTCTTATGCGTTCCTATTCTAAATATTTTTGGATTTACTTTTCTTCCCATATTAATTTATATTTATACATTATTACTAGATTGACCATGAAACTTATAATATTATCCACTTTTTCTTCTAAATATTTTTGACGTAAAGCCTTTAACTCCACCACCTTCAATTTTCGTATGTCCACCTCTACCCTCACTTTTAGTATCAACTATCTTGTCTACTACTGGCTCAACCTTTGCCTCTTTATTGGTACCTTTAGAGATCTTTTTAGTTTTATCATCTTTCTTTACAACCTTATCTTCCTTTGGTGCTTCGCCTAGTCTTATTGGTTCATCAATTTTATGCTTTATAGATAGAACATTACCAGAGTCTTTTATTTCTTGCAACACCAAACTAATATTGCTCATCATCTTCCTGATTGGTGTAGCTCTTCCATGAGCTCTTGGCATCCATCGCTTTATCGTGTTACCTTTATCAACCCTTATCTCATTTATAATTAAATTATTTTCATCTAGATTGTAATTATGTGTTGCATTAGCAATTGCAGAACTTATCAATTTAAAAATAGGTCTCCCTGCTTTTTTTCCACAATAATTAAGCTGATTTAAAGCCGCGTCGGTTTTTAAACCTCGAACTAAATCTGCTACTAATCTCACCTTTCTAGGAGAAATTCTTATTCCATTGGCGTTTGCTGTAATTTTCATACTTTAAATAATCTTTGTTAGGAATTTATTTACCCTTTTTCACCATTCTACCACCATGAGATACAAATTTTCTCGTAATGGAGAATTGACCTAATTTATAACCAACTTTATCTTCATCTATAAGCACCTCAACATGTTTTCTTCCATTGTGCACACCTATTTTAAAACCTATCATCTCAGGCGTAATAGTACAAGACCTGTCCCAAGTGTTAATTACAGTTGCATCACCAGGCTTTAAAGCTTTAATCTTATTCAATAATCGTTCATTTATATATGGCCCTTTTTTTAAACTTCTAGACATATTCTAAAGTTACAAGTTAGAAGTGCTAAACAAATTTAGCATCCTCTTGCTTATTTATTCTTACTTCTTTTTCTTTCTTCTTTTAATTATTAGTTTATCGGAGAATTTGCCACCCTTTCGTGTTTTAACACCCAAGGCTGGTTTACCCCATGGAGTCTTTGGACGCTTTAAACCAATAGATTGATTTCCCTCACCACCACCATGTGGATGATCCACTGGATTCATTGCGCTTCCTCTAACTGTTGGTCTAATCCCCATGTGTCTTTTTCTTCCCGCATTACCTATCTTTATTAATCTTTTATCAGGATTACTAACTGAACCAATAGTACACAGACACTCTTTCTTAATAAGTCTAATTTCCGATGATGGCATTTTTACTTGCGCGTATTTACCCTCAATTCCCATCACGTACACTAGGTTACCCGCACCTCTTGCTACCTTACCGCCCATGCCAACTTCAAGCTCAATATTACAAACTGGCACACCAGCCTGCAAGAACTTCAATGGCATCGCATTACCTGGCTTGTATTCAATCTGTTCTTTAGAACTCACTATCTTGTCGCCTTTTTTTAAATTATTAGGTGCAACAATATATCGCTTCTCTCCATCAATATAATTCAATAGTGCAACTCTAGCACCACGGATTGGATCATATTCAATAGTAGCAACAACTGCTGGTATGTCAAACTTATCTCTTTTAAAGTCGATCATTCTAACATTTTGTTTTGCACCGCCACCCCTATGTCGAATAGTAATCTTGCCCTGATTATTCCTACCAGAATTCTTCTTTCTAGCACGCATTAACGGTTTATAACCTTTATCTGTCGTTAAATCAGCGAAATCGTCATAATTCGCCCCTCTTCTTGCGCCTGTTATTGGTTTTACTTTTTTTATTCCCATATTTACTCAGTTTAATAATATCATTCTATTACACTTTCTCGTGAATCTGAATTGTCTTGCCCTTTGGAAGCTTTACGATAACCTTCTTCCAATTTTTCCTTTTTCCAACAATCTTACCGCGGCCTACAACCTTCCCCTTCATTTTTAAAGTATTAATATTAATTGGTCTTATTTTATATACATCTTCAAATGCTTTTGAAATTTCAATCTTGTTAGTATTTACAGCAACTTCAAAAACATATTTTCCAATCTTCATTAACTCATTTACTTTTTCCGTCATCAATGGACGAATCAAAACTCTATGAGTATTCAAATATTTACTCCCTTTTTTTGCATCAATTTTTGGTACAAAAATACTCTCAGATGTTTTTAATTCATCTTTTTTGCTTTTATCTTCCGTTGTATCCTCTTTTATTACAGTCATATAATTTTAATTAATTCCAAAATATACACTATTTACTATATCTCTCTTTTAAAACATCTAGTGATTCCTTTGTTATAAGCAAGTATTTAAATTTTAACAAATCAATTATATTTATGTTATCAACATTTATCATCTCTACGCCTACTAAATTACTAGCAGATCTCTTAGCCATACTATCTTTTGTATTATTAATAATCAATATGCTTCTTTTTTTCTTTCTATCTTCCTTAACAAACACTTGTGACTCAAATCTTCCAATAACATCATTTAATACTTTTGTCTTATATTCTTTTAATTCAATCTTATCAAGAATTGTAAAATTGTCACTTTTAACTTTATCACTAAGAACGCATAAAAGCGCCTTCACTTTCATTTTCTTGTTGACTAATTTTTTAAAATTTCGATCTTTTGTTGGACCAAAAGTCACACCACCACCTACCCATATCGGAGATCTAGATGATCCGGCACGAGCACGACCAGTTCCTTTTTGTTTCCATGGCTTCTTTCCTCCACCGCTTACTTCTGCTCTACCTTTAGTGTGGGCAAGTACTTGTCTTTTGTTTGCCATATCAGCAACTACCATCTGATGAATCAATCCTTCATTCATCTTTAGACCAAAAATTTCAACTGGGAGTTCTGCCTCTTCAATTACTTCAGCTTTTTGATTGTAAACTTTTATATTTTTTAACATATTTTTAACTGCTTAAGTGTTTTTTATTTCATTACTGTCAGAAATTTTCACAGTCTGCGTTACCTCCTGAACACCCTCATTAGCAGAACTATTTTCCTCTGAAAAAACTTTCAATTCTCCATCTCCTTTTATCATAACTAATGCGTTTCTAGCACCTGCAACTCCACCCTTAATATACAACAAACTCTTTTTAAGATCAACTTTTATAACCTCTAGGTTTGCTATACTCACCCTATCTCCACCCATTCTTCCACCCATCCTCATACCCTTAAAAATTCTAGCTGGACCAGTAGCTCCAACTGAACCAGGCATTCTCACCTGATCTTTTGTACCATGAGTTGTTTTAGCACCCTTAAAACCATATCTTTTTACGACACCCTGAAAACCCTTTCCTTTCGAAGTTGAAACTAGTTTAACTTTATCCCCAACATCAAATGTGTCTACCCTTACTATATCCCCAATATTTAAAGTATTATCTGCCTTAAGTTCATCCACTCTAAATTCTCTTATCGTTTTAATATTGGTAGAGCGTTCTTTATTTAAAATAGCAACTTTTTTGTAGTGTCCAATTTGAGGTTTATTGATATTTTTTTCTTTCTTCGTACCAGTTCCAAGCTGAATAGCTTCATAACCATCATTTTTTACATTCTTAATCTGAACAACAACACAAGGTTCTGCCTCAATAACAGTTACTCCAACAAATCTATCACCAGTCCAAAGCTGAGTCATATTCAATTTTTTTCCTAAAATAAATTTCATAACAAACTATCTAAAATTATAAACCATAAAATTGAAGTTAACATTATAACTCTTAATTATAAATTCTAGATTTTATTTTCTACATTTTTATCTCAACATCAACTCCAGCAGGCAAGTTCAAATTCGTTAAATCCTCGATTGTCTTCGCTTGTGGCTCCACTATATCAATTAATCTCTTGTGGATACGCATTTCATGTTGATCGCGTGATCTTTTAAAAACAAATGTCGAACGATTCGTTGTATACTTCTTCTTTTCAGTTGGTAGTGGAATAGGACCGAATACTTTAGCTTCACTTCTTCTGACAGCCTCAATAATCGTTCTTGTTGATTGATCGATAATCTTATGATCAAAAGCTTTAATCCTGATTCTAATACGCTGTAAGTCACCATCGGACCCTTTTTCAATTGTTACTTTTTGATCTGTTTTTGCTTTAGGCATAAATTATTTTTTATACTTTTTGTAATTTTAAATAAGTATTATGTGGCCCCCTTCATCGAAAGAGGCCCTAAATATTTACTTGATTATTGTAACTACTACACCAGCACCTACAGTTCTACCACCTTCACGAATAGCAAATCTTTGCTTGTCCGATAGAGCAACTGGTGCAATTAATTTAACCTTTAAATTAACTGTATCACCTGGCATAACCATCTCTACACCCCCTGGTAATTCCACCTCACCTGTTACATCAGTTGTTCTAATGTAGAATTGTGGTTTATATCCCTTAAAGAATGGCTTATGTCTTCCGCCTTCTTCTTTGCTTAAGATATAAACTTCTGCTTCAAATTCTGTGTGTGGAGTAATAGAGCCCGGCTTTGCCAACACTTGTCCGCGTTGTACATCGTCTTTCTTTGTTCCACGAAGTAGTATTCCAGCATTATCACCACACAACCCTTCATCAAGTTGTTTATTGAACATCTCTATACCAGTAACAGTCGTCTTTTGTGTATCTGTTAAACCGACTATTTCAACTTCACTACCAATTTTAATTTTACCAGTTTCGATTCTTCCTGTTACTACCGTACCACGACCTTCAATTGAAAATATATCTTCGATAGGCATTAAAAAATCCTTTTCAGTATCTCTAACTGGATCAGGAATATATTCATCTACTGCTTTTATAAGATCTATTACTGGTTGAGCATCTTCTCCGTTAGAATTCTCTAGAGCTTTTAGAGCAGATCCACGAATAATAGGCGTGATATCACCTGGGAATTTATACTTAGTAAGCAAGTCTCTAATTTCCTCTTCTACTAGGTCAATCAATTCCTTATCCTCAACCATATCACACTTGTTTATAAATACAACAATGTAAGGAACACCAACCTGTCTTGCTAATACGATATGCTCTCGAGTTTGAGGCATTGGACCATCAGTAGCAGAAACTACAATAATTGCACCATCCATTTGAGCTGCTCCAGTAATCATGTTCTTTACATAATCAGCGTGTCCTGGACAATCTACATGAGCATAATGTCTTGCTTCTGACTCATACTCTACATGAGCTGTAGCAATAGTGATACCTCTTTCTCTTTCTTCAGGCGCTGCATCAATCTCACCAACTTCCTTGTTAGTAGCTTTAAGGCCTTTTGCAATCATTACCTGCAAAATAGCTGCCGTTAATGTTGTTTTACCATGATCAACATGACCAATTGTACCAATATTTACATGTGTTTTTGATCTATCGAATTTGTCTGCCATGACAATGTTGTATACAACCCCCAGAAAACTCTGAGGTTTTTCCACTACTTAGAGCGGACCAGTCGTATTAAATTATTTATTAATTAAAAATACAAATATGTGTTAAAGTCATTAAACTAAGTGTCCTTCTTGCACCTTGATTAATAGCTCTTAATGCATATTTCCTTCTTGATTACTTGTTTTTAAAATGGGATCTCCTCTAGATACTGCTTATCCTCATCGATATGTTGTTTTACATCTATCCTTCTCTCCTTTGGAATTAGCCAATTATTTTTTCTATTGCTTTGAGAAGATCTCAATTCCCTTTTATCTCTATCTCCGTTTTCAACACCTCCTTCATCATAATTATTATCTCCATCTTCATCTTCTTCTTCGTTATCTTCTTCACCTTCGAAGTTAGCATACTCTTCATTATCACCTTCATCTTGACCGGCCATTTCGTCGTGATACTGACAACTAATAATGTTCTCGTTGCATGAGCAATCTGTATTTTCAAAGTTACATGTTGCGTCTAAACTATTATACTTTTCATTATTTCTCCAACTTGCAATATCAGAGTTAATCTTATCAATCATTTTATCCCCTGTCAAGACTTCTCTATCGTCACAAACTTTTAACATTTTTTCATACTCATCGAGAGGTATTACTACATAAGACATATCTGTTTCGCTGTCACATATAATTACCTTATCTCCTGTTTTATTTGCGATATTTATTGCTTTAACTATAGACATATAAATTAAATTAAACTATTATTAGTTTTCGATTTATAATCCTTTATCTTACTCTACTTTCGTTTTTCTTTAATTTCATTTGCTACATTATTTGGTACTTCTTGGTAGTGTGAAAATTCCATTGAGTAACTAGCTCTACCCTGTGTCATCGATCGCAACTGAGTTGCATACCCAAACATGTTTGCCAACGGAACCTTTGCCTTAATCAATTTAACTTGACCCTGATCAAACATCTCATCAATTTGTCCCCTCTTTGAATTTAAATCACCAATCACATCTCCCATAGAAATCTCTGGAGTTACTACATCAACTTTCATAATCGGTTCTAAAATCACAGCATCAGCTCTAATAACAGCTTCTCTGAATGCCATCGAGCCAGCCATCTTGAATGCAGATTCATTTGAGTCAACATCATGGTAGGATCCATCATAAACTGTTGCCTTAATATTTATCAAAGGATAACCAGCAAGCACACCACGATCCATAGCTTCTCTAACACCTTTACCAATAGCTGGAATATATTCTCTTGGAATAGAGCCTCCTTTAACTCCATCAATAAATTCAAAGTTTTTAGCTTCCTTGCTCTTACCTTCGTCTTCACCCTCAACATGAACAAGTGGCTCAATTTTAATCCAACAATGACCATATTGTCCTCTTCCACCAGACTGTTTAACATACTTACCTTCAGCTTCAGCTGACCGTTTAATTGTTTCTCTATATGAAACTTGTGGTTGACCGATGTTAGCTTCAACACCAAATTCTCTTTTCATTCTGTCAACAATAATATCCAAATGCAATTCGCCCATTCCAGAAATTAATGTTTGCCCTGTTTCTTCGTCCGATCTTACTTTAAATGTAGGATCTTCTTCTGCTAATTTTGACAATGCCATACCCATTTTTTCTTGATCAGCTTTTGTTTTTGGCTCCACAGAAATAGATATGACAGGCTCAGGAAAATTGATTGATTCTAAAAGTACGAGTCGTGATTCATCACAAAGAGTATTACCGGTTGTTGTTTCCTTTAAACCGATTACAGCAGCAATTTCACCCGCATAAACTTCGTCAACTTCCTCTCGATGATTAGCATGCATCCTAACAATACGACCGATTCTCTCCTTCTTACCTGTTTTTATATTTACCACATAAGAACCCGCTTTTAAAACTCCTGCGTAAATTCTAACAAAACAAAGTTTTCCAACGAATGGATCTGTTGCTATTTTAAATGCTAGTCCAGCGAAAGGCTCATCGTCAACTGGATTTACAGCAATCTTCTTTTCTGGATCATTTGGATCGCAACCAATTAAAGCTGGCACATCCAATGGAGATGGAAGATATTCAGTAACAGCATCTAACATGAACTGGACTCCTTTGTTTTTTAAAGCTGTTCCACACATAACAGGCACTATCCTGTTAATAATTACAGCCTTTCTTAGCTCTCTTTTTAAAATTTCCACTGGAATTTCTTCTCCAGCCAAATATTTATCCATTAAATCTTCATCTTCCTCCACAATAGCTTCAATTAATCTATTTCTATATTCTTCTACCTTTTCAACCATATCAGCAGGTACAAGTGTGTCTTCCCACTTAGTTCCTAGATCATCCAAATATATTCTAGATTGTTTAGTAAATAAGTCGATTATGCCTTTAAAATTCTCTTCAGTACCAATTGGTAGTTGTATTGGATAAGCATTTTTTGTTAATCGCTCATGAATTGAATTTAAATCTTTATAAAAATCTGCACCTGTTCTGTCCAATTTATTAATAAAAGCAATTCTTGGCACTTTATATTTATCTGCTTGATGCCAAACCGTTTCTGATTGAGGTTCTACTCCAGCTACACCATCAAAAAGTACAACTCCACCATCTAGCACACGCAAGGATCGCTCCACTTCTGCTGTAAAGTCTACATGCCCTGGAGTATCGATAATATTTATACGATAATCTTTCCAAAAACAAGTAGTAGCTGCAGAAGTAATGGTAATACCTCGCTCTTGCTCCTGTTCCATCCAATCCATTTCTGCTGCTCCTTCGTGCACTTCACCAATCTTATGCTTTTTACCTGTATAAAAAAGAATACGCTCTGTTGTTGTGGTTTTTCCAGCATCAATATGCGCAATAATACCAATGTTACGTGTTTTATCTAATGAATATTCTCGTTGCATAAATAGTTTATTATTTAAATTTAAAATTATTTAAAAAATATTATTCAAACAAAAGTCCACCAACCAATTATGTCGGTGGGCCTTCTCTTTTGCAGTATTTTTTATCTGCATTTTTTTTACAATATTATCTTGCGTAATGCGCAAAAGCTTTATTAGCTTCAGCCATTCTGTGTACATCTTCACGCTTTTTAACTGCTGCTCCTTCGTCTTGACTTGCGTCAAGTATCTCTCTTGCTAGTCTTTCAAACATTGGTTTACCTTTACGTGCTTTTGCTGCGTCAATCAACCACTTACAACCCAAACCAAATCTTCGTTCTCCTCTTACTTGAAAAGGTACTTGATAGTTACCACCACCAACACGCTTACCACGAATTTCCATGATTGGAGCTACCTTTTTTAAAGCTTTATTAAAAATGTGTCTTGGATCTTGCTTTGTTTCTTTTTTAATAATTTCAAAAGCATCATAAACAATACCCTCTGCAATAGTTTTTTTTCCAGACTGCATAATGTAATTTATAAACTTAGCAACATGTATGTCACCGTACTTAACATCTCCTTCTATGATTCTTTTTGGCGCTTGTTTTCCACGCATAAATTGATTATTTTTAAATTATTTCTTTTTATCTTTCTTAACTCCATATTTAGACCTACCTTTTTTTCTATTCTCTACACCTTGAGAGTCATAACAACCTCTAACCACCTTAAATCGAACACCACCCAAGTCTTTTGTTTTTCCACCCTTAACCATAACAATAGAGTGCTCTTGTAAGTTATGTCCCATTCCTGGGATATAAGCTGTAATTTCTTGACCATTCGAAAGTCTAACACGAGCAATCTTACGCAAAGCTGAGTTTGGCTTCTTTGGTGTCGTTGTTGTTACCTTTAAACATACCCCTCTTTTAAAAGGAGATCTGATAAGTCTTTTTTTTCTATGCAACCCGTCAAGCATTATTGTTAAGGCCGGAGTTTTATCTTTTACTATTTTTGTTTTGCGTCCATTACGGACCAACTGATTTATTGTTGGCATTTAAAATTTCATTAAAAATTACGAATAATATCTTTTTCATAATTAAAGCATATTTCATATTATTCAAACTGTTTACAGATTATCAAAGCAAATTTAGTTCGTCAAGTATTGACAGGTTATCTAAAGTATGATACAATTTTTTTACCGAACATTAACAACTGAATATGGGGAGCATTACACAATGACACACAGAATGCAAGCGAAGATATTACATCATTTTATTGGTCTATTATTTATGTTGCTTTTTCTAGCAGCATGCGGTGGTGGAGGTAGTGGCGGAGGCGGAGGCTACGCAGAAGGTCCAAAAGACAAGCCGACATCAGTGGTTGAACCGGAGCCGGTATTAATCGATTCCATTACACCGGATGATGTCTGGTTTGATGGGTCATCACTTGTCATTGGTCATCTTTTTGCCAAATTTGACGAAGCAACTCAAAGCGGTTTTAACGCAGGCACCTATACCGTGATGGCCAAAAACATTGCAGGATATGTCAAGGTCAATACTGATCGAGATAGTAATGGATGGATTGACCTTACCGCACTATTCTCCAATGAAGCCCCAGGAATCATGCGTTTCAAAGTTGACGTCTATGAAACCCCTGGTGTAGATGAGGAATCAAACACAAAAAAATATGTAACCTATTTTCCTGGCGGAGAAGAATATGGTGAACTGTATCGTCAAGATACCAACGGTGACTGGGTAATGTGTGTCAGAAGAAGTGGGGATGGCTTTTTTTCCTTCTGCGATAAAAGTATGATTGTTGAGCCGATAGCTGAAATCGTCAATGTAAGCATCACCGACTCATCTACCTTGTCAATAAGAGGTTTTGTCGCCAAATTCGACGAAGAGACACAAACCGGCTTGGGTAACCATGGACTTATCGCAAGAGCGAAGAGAGTTCAGGGAGGTTACGAAACCTATTCTAATGTCGACATAGACGAGCAAGGCAGCGGCCGCATCAACCTCGCAACGCTCTTCGAGAACGAGCCCGCCGGCGTAAAACAGTTCAAGATTGATGTCTACGACGATTCGTTCAACTATGTCACCTGGTTTCCTGGCGGAGAAGAATATGGTGAACTGTATCGTCTAGATACTAACGGCGAATGGAATGCGACTGTTATCAAGACCGAGAACGGAACATATGAATTTGCTTCGCCATACGGATTGGTACAAGTTGAATAAAAAAAACACCAACCAACAAAAATAATAATTCGAACACTAACACGGAGCCTGAAACATGGCTCCGATTTTTTTTATGTTTTTACATAGAGGTTGAAGCAATTAGCCCCTTAAGCTCTTCATTAATTTTGCATAAAACTCTAGATTATTTAAGCTAGCTAACCTAGAACCAAAAGAATCTTTAATTTTAAATAAGTGATGTAGGTACGCTTTTGAGTAAGTTCTTAACTCATCGATCGTTGAATCATCCTGAACTACAGAAAAATCGTCTTTAAATTTTGCATTTAAAATATTTTCAACAGCTAAATTTGCTTCAACTAAAGTATTTAAATGCTTATACAGCCTACCATGACGACCTTCTCTGGTCGGTATAACGCAATCAAACATATCCCATCCAAGTTTATAGCATTCAATAATGTCTTCTGGCTTACCCACGCCTAGTGCAAACCTTAACTTATCCTCTGGAATCAAATTGGCTGTATAGGCAAGCACCTCTCTCAATAAGCTCCCTAAGTTATCCACAGGCATTGCTCCATAACCATACCCATCAAACCCAATTTTTATTAAATCTTCAGCACATTTTTTTCGCAAGTCTAAAAACTCCCCACCTTGGATTACTCCAAAAAGCAAAGGTCGTTCATCAACTGTAATTTTTCTATTTTTAATTTGCGCTTCGAATTCTTGCTTACATCTTTTTGCCCAATTGATTGTATGATCAACCGCATCATCAATTTCTTTTTTACTTGCATCGTTAGGTGGGCAATCATCCAAACAAACCATCATATCCACGCCCAAGTCAAACTGAATTTGAATCGATTTTTCTGGCGTAAGTTCATGTAGAGCGCCGTTTATAGGAGACTTAAATACAACTTTGTCGCTGTAAATTTTACCCATGTCTTTATTGCGATGTATTAACGAGAATACCTGGAACCCCCCGGAATCTGACAAAATTGGTCCATCCCAACCCATAAACGCATGGATTCCACCTGCCTTTTTAATAACCTCAATCCCTGGTTGCAAATACAAATGATAGGTATTAACGCATATTGCCTCTATCCCTGTTTGCTTTATATCCGACACACTCAAGCCCTTCACAAGCCCCCTAGTTGCGTCTGGCATAAAAAAGGGAGTAACAACACTCCCATGTTTAGTTTCTATATTTATTTTTCTCATATGTTATTTGCGTACTATCTAACAATTCCGTCGCTTTCGGCTATTTCATCATCACTTAATTTTGTTGTTTTAGCGTTCGTAGATATATTAATTTTTGAATTAGTAACTTTATCTTGCGCGCTAATTGAGGTTCCTGTCAATAGAACCATTACTTTACCTTTATCACCTTCGGTAGGTCTAACATTTATATCAAACTCAGCAACGCCATCAATTTCAGCTATTGGTAAGTCTCCGATACTCCAAACTACTTCATTCGTTGTACCATCAAAATGCATATTACCGATATTTGGCTCAAAGCTTTTTACCCAAGTAACATTAGCAGCTAATTTGGTTTTAATCTTTAATCCAGAGACCTTATGCAAATTATTTGTCACTCGCCAATATACCCGATAAATAGTGTCCTCATTAACTTTTGGTGGTATTGGCCCAAGACCAACAGCAATATTATCATCATTAAAATAACGGACATTTTCACTCAACAACAAATCGCTATTTAATTTAACTTTTATAACATTACTTTTTGTGTCCTCTGTTTCTGGTGGTGTGCTTGTTCCAGAAAAACCAAGACTATATTGTGCATAACTATCAATCTCGAACTTACTGATCTTATTAATTTTAGATTTTAAGTCTTTCAAACTTGAAACATTAATAGAAAAATCAATTACCCCTTCGTCTTTGCTTTTAATAGATTTTAACGTAGGTAGTTCTCTATAAGTCCAGCTTATAGCACCATCTCTCACTACTCCCTCTTGTTTTGACTTAAAGCTAGACCAATTAAGAACATCGCTATTAAGTACGGCCATAACAACAGCATCGTGCACATCAGCCTCTCCTTGGTTAGAATAGATCAAAGAATAATTTAAGGTATCACCAAAACTAGCTCCTTGCTCGCCCGTTGAACCGTTCAAAATCAAGCTAATATTAAAATCATTTTTAACAACATGAAGCGTCAAATCTTCTTGATAAAACTGTCTAGTTTTACCAATTTCTGGTTTTATCTCAAAGCTTAGTCGCAAATCCTCCTCCTTGTTTACCTTATTTAAAACCTTAAACTCAACTATTATCTCACTTAAGCCCTTATCGATTCCTAATATATCCCAAGTCGACTCGCTAATCTTTTCTACATATGCGACTACTAACTCATCGCCACCATCTTGATTGTCTGATTCTACAGCATCCTTAACACCCTTAACGCTAAGAATTTCAATATCTTCTTTGGGGTCTATTCTTAATGTAAAATTATTAATATAGTTATTTTCTTCCTTGTTTAATTTTATTTTTAAACTTGAATTTTGGCCCGCCATAATGTTTTGTTCGGCCTCAAACACAAAGCTAAGTCCAGTATTGTTTATAACACTCTCAAGTGCTTGCTCACGCCTAAATTCTGCTTCTGAATTCTCTGGACTCCAAGTCATATTTACCAAAACTATTTCTTTTTTTTCTTTTCTACCAATCAATCTTCCTCTTATTTCAATACTACCGCTTCCACCAGCTAGAACGCGAGATATTTTATACAACGTATTATCTCCTTCTAGTGCAGGCGAACTATCAATAAACAAAAAATCCTCCGGGTAAACTATTTTTATTTCTACGTTTTCCAAAGCAACAGCAGTCGGATTTGAATATTTAACCTCATAAACAATATCCTCTAGAACAGACACATTAGTAGGTCCAATCAAACTTAAACTAACATTATCGACCGCTCCACCAGCAACAAAGACAAAAGTATAATAACCCCACACACCAGAAACCAAAACTACAAAAACCGTTAAAAGCGAGAAAAACCATCCTATCATGCCCATACTTATTTTTTTATCCAAAATATTGATATTTTTTTTCTCACCATCCTCACTTTCATAAATCCTAGCTAAACCTTTCTCCATTTCATCGTCTTTTTTTTGCACCTCAATGTACTTCTCAAACTCCTGAACATCTTCATCGCTCGGAATATTTCTTTTTACAAATTCATACAAGCTAGATTCTTTCTTTCTAACAACTAGATTTTCACTAGTCTCGCCTTTTTTAATATTTTTACTTTGCTTTACTTCCTTGTCGCTATTTGACATGTTATATTTTTAAATTTTAAAAACTATTTAGATAGCATCACAGCCCAATACTTATCACTGTCTATTTTTTCGTCGATATACCACCCTTTCTTATCTGTCGTAATGCCCTGTGGATATCTCCACACAATTTTCATATCGTCCGGTAAAATTAACTTTGAACTAAATATACTTTCTTTGAACCCCGCTTGCTTTTGCAATAACAACGCATATGGCATCAGATCTAATTGCTTCAATAATATTTTATCTTTTATAAACTCCAGGCCTTCTTCTTTTATTTCCTTTTGCACACGGATCTTAAATGGAAGTTGATACTTAAAGTTAATTACCTGAGTTTGCCCTGGGTCAAGCATAGTCCAATTAGCAAAGACCGTTTTACCAGATTCTTCATATACTCGAGTTCCACTGGGGTCATTCGTTATGGCAGCTTCCTCGGCCAACAAATTTGGATCACTCATCCATTCACTATCTGGTTCATCGAAATAACTATCGTCTGGCTTACTAAAGCCGTTTGCCTCTATTAAATAACTGCCCTTAGGTACATACACCCTAAGCCAATTTACATTCCGAACGCCAGTAAAAGAAACTCCTCTTTGCCCATTATGTTTTCGTGTAATATTAACAGTATTAATAACGGTGCCGTCGGACATAACGTGAGCAATATGCTTCACTTCTTGATCAATAACTTTATCAGTTTTTTGGCCAGCGATATTTGTATTAATAACAGATAAATAATCCCAAGATGTTTCTTTTATTCTACCATCCCAACCATATTTTTGCACGCTAGTTTGTAATTCCTTATCCTCGAAATAAAACAAAATTTGTTTACTATTAAGTGACTTATTAACAGTACTAATTAAAGTTATCAATTTTTCCTGATTCAGTCTTTCTGGTATAACTTCTAAAATCCTCTTTGCTAGAATTCCGATAATTTTCTTTGGCTTATTAGCATCACTAACTAAATATTTTGGATTATTTTTGTTTGGCTGTTGCTCTACAATCTCTTGAATAGTCTGCCAAAAATTCTCACTTGTTAAAGTCAAATCGTATTCAGACAAACTAACTGGGCCAATTACTTTAAGTAAATTTTCAAAAAATGTTGGTGTGAATGAAACTACACCATCAACAGAAGACCCACCGCTCTTCTCATAAAACCACATCATCTTCTTAGCTGATATTTGCCAATCGGGCCACCAGTTAGCATCCCAGAAATGCCAAAGCGGATTAACCAATCTTAGTGGCTCTGGAGCGCGAACTAAAACCCTCATGCCACCCTCTGTATCATAACTACCGCCAGAAGGAACTTCTAAGCTTTTGATTTTACCATTTCTAAAATCAATAAGCGCAAAGCTACCGATAAAGCCACCGCTTGCTCTTGCCTCTGCATTATTTTGAAAAACCAAAAGATACCGCTTATCCTCTGTCATGCCCAAAAACTCATATAGACCCTTTGAGATACTTAAAAAACCATCAAGGGCCTGACTCATTATTAATAGCTTGTCCTTAGCGAGTTGAAATTTTTCTTGATATTCATCTGGAAGAGTTTTTACATCAACTTTCTCTAAGTGAATACTTGCAATATCTGCTTCAAGACTTGCTTGAGTAGCATATTTATTAAAATTTTCTAATGCAGAATAAATGCTTTCATTCTTCTCGTTCTTAAGCAAATTTTCAACAGCCATATTTAAATTGTAAGCCATGTCCGATGCTGCTTGACCTGCTGCAAGAATATTTCTACTTAATGAGGCCAACTTCAAATCACGAGTTGGGACGGTCCCAGCCAATGTAAACATAAAACCATTAATATCATCCAACTCTCTTTGTGCCTCGACAAAGTTATTGTTAGCAAGGGCTAAATTTTCACTCACTTGGTCAAAATCTTTACTTGCAGCTGCATTAGCCGCCTCAAAAAAACTATCCATTGCTACTTTTGAAGAAGCAATAACTGTTTCTTTTTTATTCTCCAAGCCCAATTGCGTAAAATAAGCAAATATCTTAACAGGAAGAATTAAAACCAACAACAATAAACCAAAGTAAAATGCTTTCCTAAAACTACTTACTTCAGGATTTCTTTGAAAAACTTTTTTATTCAAAACTTTCACAGCCTTCACTGGCTTACTTTTTAAAACTACCTTACTTAATAAGACTGACTTACTTTTTAAAAGTCGCTCTTCTTTACTCGGTCTTGAACCCATCAATACTGCTTTTATTCTAGCTAATAAACTTACTTTCTCTTTTTTTGTTATGAACAAAAATATGGGCGAAATAACAGTGCCGATAATTCTATTCACAAAACTAACTTTCTTTACAGGCTTTAAAATGAAAATCATAAAAAACCAAATAAATCGCACAAAAAACAGAAAAGACCAGCCTATCATAAAGCTAGCTTTAAATAAAACTTTATATATCTTACTTAGAAACGCAAAAAATTTTGCAAACGCCTTAATAAAAATCAATCGCCTAAATTTATAAATAAATATAATCCGAAAAAACCTTACATCTCTTTTTGTTTTTAAAATAGCCTTTTCCTTTACGGCCACAATTCTTTTAACTTTTGGATGATTATTTACTGCCTCTATTTTTTTCTTTTTTGCTTGAACGAGCTTATCAACACAACAACCTAAAAACTTTATAAACTCCTCTTTCGATCGAATTGTATTCCACGTACTTAAAATAGAAGACTTGCTAGCACCAATAAACTTTGTAATTTTTGGTAGTTCTTCTTCTTTTATAACATTTCTTAGATCCACTAAAAAATCAGAGTCGTATCTAGTACCACTGTTTACATTAACTTTTAATTCTATTTTCTTTTGTTTTTTAGGCACTTTATATAAACATTTTTTGTAATTTGTGCGCAATCTTGCCACGAATACTTTTGTACCTGCAATTTTCCTTTTCTTATTAGCTCACGACAAACCTCTTTGTTATTAATTATTAGTTTTAGCTTTTCAAGTAAAGACTTATCATCGTTCGGATCAAAGTAGATAGCTGCATCCCCCAATACTTCTGGCATACTTCCCTTACAAGAAGATATAACCGGACATCCCCAGGCCATAGCTTCTAGCGGTGGTAAACCAAAGCCTTCATAAAAACTTGGAAAAACATAAGCTAGAGCATTTCTATATAGCGCAATTAGGTGATGATCCTCCACAAACCCAGAGAAAATTACTCTGTCTTGAAGATTAAGCTTAGTTACATATTCTTTTACACGCCGGTAAAAATAGTCTTCTTTCCCAACTAATACTAAAACCACACCAGACTCTAACTGGTTAAAAACTCTTAGTAGGCCTTCTAAATTTTTATGCGGGTAAGCATTTCCAACATAAAGAAAATAAGGCTTACTTACATTATAACACAATAAAGCTTTTCTTTCCTTTTCATTGTCCTGCTCTAACTGTGAATAATTCCCATGACCCTTATAAAGATCCGCAACCCCCTCATAGCTAACAATTATTTTATCTGGACTAACTTTAAAATGACTAACTATATCATTCCTGGTAAACTCCGAAACTGCTAATATAAGTTGCGCTCTAATTAATGCCGAACTAATAACCAGTCTATAACCTAAATTTTTAAATAAATACTTAAGTGGACCAAGCTTCGTCGCCCTAAGTGTTGGAAATTTTGTTAGTATTAAATCGTGAATAGTGACAATAAAATCAGCCGTACATATCAGCGGAACATTAAAGTGTGGAAAATGCATTAAGTCAATTTTTTCTTTATATATATAATACGGTAACTCGAATTGTTCACTAAAAGTATACCACCGAGACTTTATAATAATCTTTTTTATATTCGATTGTTTGAGCAAAAAAGATTGATGATTTTCTGGGGATAAAAAAATAACATAGTTACAATCGTGCTCATTTTTCACAATTCTATCTATGATCTCCTGAGTATATCGACCTAAACCTTTTCCAATCGATCCATAAAATCGTGCGTCGATCCCTATTATTTTTTTATTCTTTTGACAATTAAAATTCATATGATAATATATTATATCGACTTTCAAAATACTGTTAATAACTTTACAGTCATAATAGAACTATAATCAAAATTTAAAATAACCTCAAGGTAGTTTAAAATTTTGATTATAGCTTTAAAAAAATGATTTGCTAATATTAGTGAATTTTTTGAACTTTGTAAGCTAATCTGGCTTAATCTGTTGACAAAATTTATAAAGTATGCATAAATTAGATCAATATAAACATAGTCCTTGCTTCTTTAGAAAATGTTATTTTTTAATATCAGCAAAGATAGTATTTTCTAAGGAAGCAAGTTTGTTCCTTAAAAGTGAATAATAAGATCAGTTAGTTTTAATATAATTAAACACTAAGGGAGGGTAGGCAGACGACAACAAATTAATTAGCAAGGCATTGGTTCAACCAACCAAGAAGGAGAGAAGCATGAAAAATAAGAAAAATGCCCTTGGTCGGTGACACCAAAGGCTGAGCGGTAAAAAGTCGTCACACCAACAAAAAAAACCAACCCAAAGAGGAGTAGCAAAGATGGAACATTATGATGCAAAACGCAGCCACGTCGGGCTAAAAGCCCTAGGAGTCATGGCAATAGCGGTTGCCATAGGAGTATTTGGACTGGCCGTTGCGGCCTATTCTGGGAAAGCCCAGGCAATCGGAGAAACGGCTCAAGCCCCACTGGAACAGACGCAACCGGTCAGCGCAGAGGATGAAGAGAAAAGACGTCTTAAAAAGGCAATGAGTGTTGGATCAAGTCTCACTGCGCAAGCCTCAGGGCGCGTAGACGCTTTTTACGCAACCTTCCAGGACAAGGACCTAAGCGAAGCACTTATCGCAGCGATCGGCGTATTCCCAAGCAAGTTCGAACCAATCATGGAGAGCCGAATTAAAGCCATGAAGGCACAAATGTATGGACAGGTAGGCAAAAACACCTCTGACATTGAAGTCATTGTCCCAGAGGTCAAAGCCAACAAAGCTGTGACAACATCTTTTATCGGCATGGAATTGAACGATGCAAAAGTCGACCCAGCTTACCGGAAGCTTCTCGCCACTGCAATCCGAACGAGCGGTGAAGAGGGCATGACCGCCTTGAACTATACACACGAGAGCGGTAGAAATATACAAAAGAAAGCCTATGCGAATTTGTCCGCAAAAGTAAGCAAAAAAGCCGACAAAACCGCATTGGCCGAAGTGCAAGCTGTTGCAGCACGCAACAGTGCACTGTTTGGGCCATGCCAGTGGGCAGACCCCCTGACTGGAGAGCCGAAACCCGGCTGCAAAGTAGAATCATTTGTGCAGCACATGCCGGATCAGTTCATAGCAGGGACGTTCGCCGGGCAAAAATTGCCCACCGTAAACCTGCCAGACCCATGGAATAATACACCGAACAATGCACCAGCACCGGTCGCCAACCCCATAATGACCTTCACAACCAACTAACGATCATTCACACCCAACAAGGCAGGGGAGGCATAGCCTCCCCTCATTTTTTATCTTGTACTTTTGGAAGGTGAAAACGATGAGAAACATGAGATATCTTATATTTGTTGGTATGGTAATATCAGCATTGGCACTCGCAG
>JADHVC010000044.1 GCA_016784175.1 Patescibacteria group bacterium
GAGGTGATTTCCTTGAAAATCGTAAGGAAAGAAGAGAGCTGAAACGAGAAAGGCGACAAGAAAAAAAAGGTGATTTCCTTGAAAATCGTAAGGAAAGAAGAGAGCTGAAACGAGAGAGGCGACAAGAAAAAAGACAAGGTCCAAGCCGAGGACAGGGAATTGGTAATGGTCGTGGCAGCTTTACCCGCTAAGGCGAATGATAAAAAAATATATAGAAAATTGGATTTCAAATAAGGGTTTATCAGAATAAGTGATATTAACGATATAAGTGGTTAGTTGTTAATTAAGCCGCATTTTTTTCTCAAAGTAGCCGGATGGAGGTAACCGAGATAGAAATGACGACGTTTCCGATTATAAATTCCTTTTATATATTTAAATATAAGCATCTTGGCTTCCTGGAGGGTATTGTAAGTTTTTCACTGAATCAGCTATACCTTCAATGTATAGAATAAACTTTCTGCTATAATATCATTCCAATAATCTCCCTTCAGATTCATGCTTCATAAAATTCCGTTAGTTTTTACTAATACTTGAAACTCATTGCTAACGCACTGAACTCCTCAATCTATATGATGAATCGACCCTGACTTTAATCCCCATTCTAAATGACCATTTTTAAGCATCTATCGTCAGTTGCCGTGTAATCCATCGAGTAGCATTAATCTTGAATGATTTAAATGATTGACAAGGGGGGGCTGCTAAACAGGAGCATTTGGTGATTAGGATTGAATTACGACGTTATTTAATAGATTGCTCTTCATTTTTTAGATATGACCATAATTAAGTATATAAATTTGAAAAATACGAGTGCGATTTAAAAAAAATTATAAGTACAATTAATGATGCCTTTAGATCTAATGTATTTATTTCCATCTTTTATTTAAAAAATGAACAAAAAATTACTTTTATTTTTTTTAATAAATGCTGGGTTATTGGTTATAGATAGCCAAGTAATTGCTCAAGTTTCTGACTATGAAAAGGCAAATATTGCTTTTAATCGAGGAGATTATAAAACTTCATATAACTTAATAAAACCATTGGCAAAAAAAGGAGTTGCTCAAGCTCAATACAGTTTGGGAATTATGTATGAGAAAGGAAAAGGGGTTGTTCTAAATTTAAAAAAAGCAAAGAAGTGGTTTAAATTAGCAGCACAACAAGGAATTTCTAAAGCACAGTATAAGCTAGGATTGATGTATCGGAATGGCAAGGGGGGTGAAAAAAATTATTCCAAAGCTATTAAATGGTGGGAACTTGCGGCTAATAGAGGAAATAATAACGCTCAAATTAAATTGGGGTTAATATTTGAGAATGGGCTAGAAGTTCCTCAAGATTATAATAAAGCGATTAGATTATACAGTCTGGCGGCGGGAGCCGGAAATACCAAAGCACAAAAATATTTGAATTCATTATTAAATAAAAAGGTAGAAGCTCAAATCAATTTTAGTTTGGGGGTTAGGTTTGAGACTGGGCAAGGAGTTTTGCGGGACTATAACGAAGCTATCAGATGGTATAACCTTGCAGCTAATTTAGGCTTTGATAAAGGAAAAGAAAAACGTGATTTACTACGTAGTAAAATGAAAAATTCAAAAGAAATTCGTACTGGAGCCAAGGATTTTATAAATATAGAAGAAGAAAAAAACCACCAAGTTAAAGATTTGAAGGTAATTCAACAATCCTTGCAGTCATTGAAAGGACAAATTAAACCTGAAAAAATAGTCGAAACTGCTAACCTTGCTGATATAAAGACACGGCAAGAAAAACTCCAAAAACCTGAAAACAATAATTTAGATTCAAATGTTGGGAATATTTCAATTCCTGCGGATGAATTTGATACCAAATACAGTAAGCTAGATAAAATGGCTAAAGCTGATGACTCTATAAAGCTAGAAGTTAATACATCGAAACTTGAATGCAATTCCTTAAATAACATAACTAAAAACCTAGAATGCGCTAAGCACTCCCCTGAAAGATTAATTAAAGAAAAAGTAGAACCCAATTCAATCAAAATGAAACAAACTTTTAAAAGTAATAGTGAGGACCTTGTCTCAAAAATAAAAATTTTTGAATATTTAAAAAAATGGGCTCGTGCTTGGGAAAATCATGATATAGAGTCTTACTTTTCTTTTTACTCGGAAAAATTTACGGGTTTAAAAAATAGACATTTGGATTGGAAAAATTCCAGACAACTTGCTTTTAATAAAAATACAAATATATTCATTGATATAAAAAACATACAAATATTTAATAAAAACGATGTTGCAAAAACAAGTTTCATTCAAACCTTTAAATCAGATAATTATTCAGATATTGGAATAAAAGAGATTTTCTGGGTTAAATATGGACCTGATTGGAGGATCACTTCAGAGATTTGGTTTCCTATTCGAAAATAATGCAAAAAATGTTATTTTTTTGATAAAAAAGATCATTAGAGTAAATGGTTTTGTTTTAGTGACTATTGTACTAATAGCTCCTAGGATGGGGATATTCTATTATTAGGCTGTTATTTCCTTGTTCAATATTTATTAAAAGGTAACTAATTGAAAAAATGTTTTTTTAAGTAAAAATTAATTAAACCCTGCCTAAATCGACTGGCTTCAAATGCTTAACCAGCAAGAAAACTATCAAAGGTGATACTTAGTGATGTAATGCTAGTAGTTTATTAAGATTGGATAATATATTTTACAGATAAGAACCTAATTTTATTGTAAAATGACTTTTTTTGAGCAACTTGCTCGCTACGAACCAAATCCTTAATTATATTAAGGGGTGCAAAAATTGATAAAATACTTACTTTTATTAAGGTATGGATTGATTTTAACTTTGGCGATTATTTTTGGTTGTTCGAGCTTTCAAAATGTCCCATCCCTGGGAAAAGAAGCAAAGAAGCCAAAAGAAATAAAGGAGTCTATAGAGACTAAGTGGAAAATATCTCCTTTATTTCAAGAGGGAACTAAGTCTTTATCAAGTGGCCTGTCAAATGAAGGAGTAGAAAGCTACCTGCCAAAATCAGCAGATAATACTTTGCCTTGTCTAGATGAAAAAACAGGTAAAGAGAGAAGTTTTATTCTAGCCGATCTAAAAAGTGAATTAATTTCACTCTCCTATTCGAATATGGACAGGGTTGTAAATTCGCTGGAAGTAATGGGCCTTAAAACAGTACTAGCAGATGCTCCAATAGCTAGACCTTATACAGTAGATAAACGAGGTAGAGCAACATACCTTAATGAACCAGCCGAAGTTACAACTCCAAAGATTCAATATACCTGCTCACAGCTTCCAATTTTTTACAAACCTGCAGTGGTTCCAGTAAACTCGCTGACTGATGTTTTAAAAGGTCCAGGGACATCGGGGATGCGAACTGGGTCAATGTTTTCTTTTGTAGATATGGCCTCGGTTGATTATGGGCTTAATGAGAGCTTGATTGTTTTTTATCATCCAAATGATACGAAGCGCTTTGAGAATGTAAAGGAAACAATCAAGAAAACGTTGGATGCCGCTCCTATACAGGTCTATATCGAGAGCATGGTATTGGAGGTCAATGAGGCTGGGTTCGATAAGCTGGGCGTACTCTATAAAAATACTTCACCACAAGGCCCACGTTCAACGAGTTCGACGTTAGAGCTAGGTGCAACAACGGTCTTAACTCCAAGCGCTGCTTCGTCAAGCTCATCTACATTAGTGAAAGGACTCATTAGTAGAGGGTCAAGTGTTGGAAATATAGCAGATTTACTTTCTATTGAGATTCAAGCATTGATTGCACAAGGTTCTGCAGAGGTGCTATCGCGCCCCAGTGTTATGGCGTTAAATAATCGTCCTGCCATCATTGAGGTAACAGAACAAAAACAATACCCTATAAGATCATCATCTACGTTTAATACAAGTACCACCAATTTTTCCTACTCTTTTCAAGAAGTAACCCCGGGTATTTTATTACAAATAAGACCTAGGGTATCCGAAAATAAAAATGAGGTTGCGATGGAGATTGATGTCCAGGTAAAAGCACTAGTTAGTGACAATGATGGTAATGCCGTGAATGATGATGGTGATATCATCTCTACTAAACCTGGATCATCAACCAGACGTGTTCATACGTTTGCGATTGTGCCTAACAAAACTCCAATTATCATTGGTGGATTGGTCTCAAAGGATAATGAAAGGAATTCGAACAAGTTACCATTTTTTGGTGATCTTCCGTTCGTAGGCAGTCTATTTGGAGCTACTTCTGAACAAACGGAAAAGAAGGAAGTAATAGTAGTTATTACGCCCCACATAGTTCATGACAATACTGACATTGGTATTCAAAGCCCGAAGGATACAGCGATGTTTGATGACATGGAAATGACCCTGTTTCGAGATTCTTACAGGATTCGTTCCGAGGACATGTTTGACTTGGGCTTTGTTTATCGGTCAAAAAAGTTTAAGAAATATCGCAATTATGTGCTTAGTCGTGCAGAAATGGATATGGATTTTGCGAAAACTAAAATGGCACGTGACTATAATGGAGAACAATTTCCTGGGGGAGATGCACTCGTCACTCGAATGATTTACGATATTGTCGGTAAGCGTAGTTTGGAGAAGCAAGTTTCTGGAAAAAAAATTATTATCACCGAGCATGCAGGAGATGGAAATTTTAAGGATGTAACTTTCCTTCAAAAGGCATGGGAGCAGGCACAATTAAAATCCAAGCCGATGAAAAAAGATGATCCGAAAGCAGAAGGTTATGGCCTTGAATTAGAATTTTTGGGAAAAGGAATAAGTGAGACTTCTGTTCAGCCTCATGTGGCTTTAAGAATTCTTCCGCTTTTCGAAATCGACCTATTGAAAGAGGTTTCCAAACAAAAAATAAAACCTAGTCGCATTTTTATTGCCAGCGAAAAAGACCTTAAGAAGGTTAAAAAAGCTATAGTTGTGCGAGAGATTCTAAAACTAAATCGAAGTAAACATATTATGGGCAATCTTAACGAATTTCATAAGGGCACAAAATTAGTATTGCCAGTTATTGACAAGACGCGCCACTTCCTTTTAGATCTGGAGGTTGCAACAGTTTATCATCAGATAAAATATTATTACGAAATACTTGAGCATTCATTGCGACAATCTTTTGAAAGTGTTGAACAACAGATTCAAAATGAAAAAAAGGCTGAAAATTTTTAAGGGATACATTATGCTAAAGTCTTGTGGCTGTAGAATACATGCAATAATAATTATCTTGGTTGTTTTTTTCAGTATTCCTATTAAAGGTATTGCTCAAACTGAAGATAATAAGATTGGAAGCAAGAAGCAAAATACCAATTCTCATTTATCGAGCCCTACCAAATCTCCCAGAAAGAATAAGTCCTCGCAGAAAAAATTTCCGCGCAAAAAATTCAAAATTTCAAAAAATAAAATTCCTGTTATTAATAAAAGTTTAAAAAAGAATAAGTTGAGTACAGGTTCAGTTAATACTTCTTCGAAATTTAAGGCGCTAGAAAAAAAATTATCTCTTGCGAATAAGCAACTTGCAAAATCGAAGAAATCCGATACACAAAAAGGTGTCGAAATAAAGAAGCTGAAGTCTGACTCAGCAAAACTTTCTGGGGAGATTAAGGTGCTAGAAAAAAAATTATCTCTTGCGAAGGCTGAACTTAAAGATTTAAAAGAAACCGATTCAAAAAAAAATGAAGAATTAATAAAGTTAAATGAGAATATAAATTTTTTGCTCGATTCAATAGATGATCAAAAAGACGAATTAGCTCAATTATCTATTCATTCAAAAACATCTGAAAAATATAAAGAAATTATTAAATGCTATAGAGCTGCTCTCTTTAGCTGGAACAATTTGGTCAGTAGACAAAGCCTCACTGAAAAGGAGTATTTAGTTGTTACGGTTGAGTTAAGACGGTCTCTATTTGCTTGCCCACCAACTTAAGCCGAGAATTTTTTAAATTGTCCCCCGTCAGTCGAATGTGGACCATTTGAGTTAAAAAGCTAAGAGATACTTTCTGTTAAACTTTCCTTAAAGGAGGTTGTTATGAACAAGAAAGTATCGAGTGAATCAGCTGTTAAAGATATCCGTCGTAGAACCCGTAAGAAGCATTCCTCAGAAGAAAAGATCCGCATTGTTATTGATGGTCTCCGAGGTGAAGACAGTATTTCTAATCTATGCCGTCTAGAAGGTATTCCCGCCAACCTATACTACCGCTGGAGTAAAGATTTTCTGGAAGCAGGTAAGAAACATCTTGCGGGCGATACCACTCGACCAGTTCCCATGAAGTGGTTGACCTTAAAAAAGAAAACGAACATTTAAAACAGTTGGTAGCTGAGATCGCCCTAAAGAATCGAGTTCTTAAAAAAAGTCTGAATGGTACGGACTTCGAAGACATCGATTTATGAGATACAGTCCTTCAGAGAAGTTATAGATCATTCGGATCGTAGAAGATTCTGAACTTTCTATTCGTCATACCCTGAAAGAGCTGGGCATCCATCGTAGTACTTTCTATAACTGGTATCGCCGGTATCTGAAGGATGGCATAGAGGGCTTAGGCCCCAAAAAGCCCAAGGCTAGAACCTTTTGGAACAAGATTCCAGATGAATTGAAAGAACAGGTTGTCCAACAGGCTTTAGAGCAAACCGAACTCTCACCCAGAGAACGCGCTTGCCGGATCACTGATACGAAAGAGTACTTCATCTCAGAATCCAGTGTTTACCGGATTCTTAAGAGCCATGATCTGATTACCAGCCCTGCTTATATTCTTATGCAAGCGGGTGACTCATTTAAAAACCCCACACGACGTATCCACGAGCTATGGCAAACGGATTTTACCTATTTCAGAATCGTTGGTTGGGGGTGGTATTACCTATCAACGGTTCTGGATGATTTTTCCAGATACATCATCGCTTGGAAGCTGTTCACCTCCATGACTGCATCGGATGTGAAGGAAACCTTATACGAAGCTGTTAGTAATACTGGAGTGAATCATATCCAAGTCAAACACAGGCCAAAACTGCTAAGCGATAATGGCCCGTGTTATATTTCGGGAGAGTTGAAAAACTATCTGGAAAAACAGGGAATGACTCATACTCGAGGAGCCCCGTATCACCCAATGACCCAGGGAAAAATCGAACGCTATCATCGATCCATGAAGAATATCGTCAAACTTCAGAACTACTACTTCCCTTGGGAACTGGAACTCTCACGATTCGTAGATTATTACAACAACCATCGATACCACGAATCCTTAAACAACGTCACTCCGGCTGATGTTTACTTTGGGAGGCGCCGTAAAATCTTAACCAAAAGGGATCAGACAAAAAGAAAAACCCTCGCTTTGAGGAGAAAACAAAACCA
>JADHVC010000010.1 GCA_016784175.1 Patescibacteria group bacterium
TTTAATTTGTAGCTAGGGATTCGAACCATAAAAAGAGGGGATCCGTAGCGCCCACAAATTAAAAACACCCATTAGGGTGTTTTTAATTTGTAGCTAGGGATTCGAACCATAAAAAGAGGGGATCCGTAGCGCCCACAAAGAAAAAAGCCCACAATATTGCATGTGAGCTTTGGTTGATGTTTTTTTAGAATAGGGTCTTTTTTTATTGACTATGTTTTTCTATTATCACACGGTACCTCTTTATTCTTAGGGATTCTGGCCACATATTGTGGCTCATTCCCATGCCGTGACTTATCTTAGTTTTCAGATCTTCGATGCAAGTAAAAACTATGTCTTCGGTGCGCATCGGCAGTCCTGTAAAATAATCTGCTCTTAATATTATCCTTTTTATTTGGCTATCTTCTTCCCATTGTCTTACGAAATCTTGTAATGCATTTGCATCAACATTCATGATTAAAGGGTGATTCATTGTTGTTCCTCCTAAAGGCATAGACATATTTACTATGTCTGTTCGTTAAAGGTTAATGAAACAAAGTCCAATGCAATTATTAAAAACATTGAGGAGGTGATTTTGGTAGATATGATAATAGAGTCAGATAAGTCAAATATATTTGACACAATATAAAAAATATGATAAATTTTGATTAAAATAACACAGTATTTTTTAAAAAGGAATATGAAGAGTTCAAGCTATTTAAAAGTACTAAAAAAAATATAATCCGCAGGTAATACACCTGCGGATTTTTCATTTTTTATATTTCACAGCTTTGTCCCATAATCGGTATTTCGACTTGAAGGCTCGGATGTTCTTGCTCTAAGGCTTTTTTAAAACTCGCTGCTTGGGATGGTTCAGAGTGAACTAAGAAGACTTTTTTTAAACCTGGAATACTTGATAAGTAGCTCATTAAACCATTTTTATCGGCATGGGCGCTTAGCGAGTTAATAGTCATTACTTCTGCCTCAACCTCATAGGACTTTCCAAGAATATTAACCTTTTTTTCACCATCTTGAATCTTTCTTCCTAAGGTATGCTCTGCTTGATAACCAGTTAGTAAAACAAGATTGTTTTTGTTGCCAATATTATTTTTTAAGTGAAATAAAACTCGACCACCCTCTGCCATGCCAGAAGCAGAAATGATCATAAACGGTCCATCTTGAGAGTTTAGTCGTTTAGAATCTTCGACGGCACTTATGTAAAAAAGGTTACGAAAGTCAAAGGCTGATTCTTGGCGTACTCCAAAATCTTTCCAAACATCCTCATTAAAATCTTCGTCATGATGTCTAAAAACATCAGAAATTAAATTGGATAGTGGGCTATCAACATAGATTGGTAGGCGTGGAATTTTTCCTTCATCTGTCAGTTTGTGAAGTAGATAAACAATTTCTTGGGTACGACCTAGCGAAAAAGCTGGCATTATAATTTTGCCCTTACGCGCGATTATTTTTTTTACGAGGTTGATTATTAATTGAGTTCCGTCTGCCATCGGTGGGTGCACGCGATCACCATAAGTGGTTTCGGTTAGCAGTACGTCAATGTTTTCGGTAATTTTTTCTGGATGGCGCAATATTGGTACAGATGGTTGACCTAGGTCCCCTGTGTAGGCCAGTGTTTTTATCTTATTTCCTCTTTTAACTTCGATTACTGTAACAGCTGAGCCTAGAATATGTCCGGCATCATAAAATTTAAAGCGAATATTTTCGTTAAGTTTTGTCCATTGTTTGCTTTTGCGAAAATAGGGTACAGGAGAAAAAAGTGGAAAAACTTTTTTAGCATCTTCGACGGTATAAAGTGGCTCGAGCATCGCTTCATCTGAACTAAGGTGACTATTCATGTAATTACAATCTTGTTCTTGAATAGCAGCCGAATCAGCTAATATGTATTTTACAATATCTGCTGTTGCATCTGTACAGTAAATATTGCCTCTAAAGCCTTGTCTAACTATAACCGGTAAAAGTCCGCTATGGTCAGCATGAGCATGTGATAAAATAATCGCATCAATTTCATTTGTATCGAAAGGCATATTTCGATTTAACTTTTCTGTTTCAGATCGTCTTCCTTGATACAATCCGCAATCCAAAAGAATCTTAAATCCATCAACTTCTAAAATGTGCTTAGAACCAGTTACATTACCCACTGCTCCAAAAAATGATATTTTCATATATTTGTAAATTATATTTATGATAAATTTATTCTAGCATATATTAACAATTATTTATTTAGATTACCATTCATTCAAAATTATATCTTCTTCTAGTTTCTCTTTTTCCTGCCTGAGCTCAGTTAGGTTTTTTTGATAATTTCGAAGATCTTGGTCTTTAATAGGACAAAAAGTAAAGTTTTCTTTTGCATATGCCTGCATTGTTCTCTCCATTTTTTTTTCTATCGTAAGGATGGTTTTTTCAATTTTTTGTAGGTTTTTCTTGGACTGTTTCAAAAGTTCATAGGATATTTTCTTGTCGTAAGTAGTATCACTTTTTACTTCTTTAATTAGAGCCTCTTCCTTAAAAGAGTCCGATATTTTATTGCATAAGTATTGTAAATAATCTTCGTAATTGTGTCTTGTAGATTTTATGTTACCATTCTTTACTTCGATAATATTGGTTGCAACCTGTTTTATAAAATCTCGGTTATGAGAGATAAACAAGATGGTTACATTACTTTTTTTTAACGCTTTGGCTAAAGTTTCAACCGTTTGGAAGTCTAAGTGATTGGTTGGCTCATCTAATAGTAAAACTGTATAATCGTGCATTAAGAGTCCTGCCAAATACAATCTAGCTTTTTCGCCTCCAGACAAAACAGAAATACTTTTTTTTATATCATCTATGCTAAATAGGAAATTAGCAGCAGTTTTTAATAGTTCTTCTTTAGTTAAATTGTCTTTTGCTTTTGCTTCTAAATAACTTTCTATGCTGTCTTTCGGGTTCATGGTTTGAGCTACATATTGATCATAGTAACCAATATTCACATTCACCATCCAACGAAAATCACCAGCGACGGGAGGAAGTTCTTTTAAAAGTGTTTTTAGATAGGTTGTTTTACCTTGTCCGTTGTCTCCTACGATAGCAATATGTTCACCCCAATGAATATCAAAATTAATATTATTAGCAATTATTTTTTCTGGGTAACCTATGCTTAGTTCTTCGTTACGTAGACAAATGCCTTTTCTAGTTTGGACTTTAGGCAATATAATAACCGCATTTTTTTGATCTAGGGCGACTTCTTCGTATTCAAGTTTTTTAATTTGTTTAATTTTGGACTGGGCTTGCTTTGCTTTTGATGCCTTGTATTGGAATCTGTCGACAAATTTTTGCAAATGCTTTTTTTGTCGTTCGGTATTTTTGTTTTGGTTTAACGATGTTTCTAGTTTTTGATTTTTATATTTATAGTAATTGTCGATGCTTCCATGGTATTGATGAATTTTGCCATGTTCGATTTCGATAATCCTATCGCAAGTATTATCTAGAAATTGCTTATCATGTGAGATAATAATGTAAGATCCATTGTACTCGTTTAAGAATTTTTCTAATAGTAATAGTGTATTTAAATCTAAATAATTAGTTGGCTCATCTAACAATAGTATATTTGGTTCTAGTAACAGCATGCCAGTTAAAAAGACTCGCATTTGGTAACCTCCAGATAACAGCTCAATTTTCTTTTCCAGTAACTCGCTATTTAACAAAAATTTTGCGGCTAATTTAGCACATTGCCAAGCCTCAACATCACTAACTCTTAGTAGATAGTTAATTACTGTTTCATTTTCTAAATATTTATTATGTTGGTCTAAATAACCAATTCTAGTATGGTCAAAAATTTGAACTTCGCCACTGTCAATCTCTTCTTTACCCAATATGATTTTTAATAAAGTTGTTTTGCCACACCCATTTCTGCCGATCAGTGCGATTTTTTGTTTTTCGTTTATTGAAAGACTAATGTTATTTAAAATAGCACTTTCATTGAAATATTTATATAAATTGTTGATTTGAATTAATGTTTTCATGTTATTTTTTTTGCATCTTAAGTTGGCAATTATTTTAACATGCTTTTGTGGATTTGACTAATATTAGGTTCGTGTGATATAAATAATGAAGTAGATCTTTAATAACAACTTGAATATAGGGGAATGATCATGTCGCAAATAATCACAAAAGTAGAATTTGCTAAATTGGTTGAAAGTATCGAGTCACATGAAGGCTATGAAAGACCATTTGCTTTTGCCATTGGTATTGCAACTTGTGACAGAAGAGGAGAAGTTTTAGAGGTATATTATCCGCACCCAAACTGTAATGCAAATTTTGGAACAGCTGCGGTGTTGGCTTCGCTCACTTGTCATATAAGTGGTAATGAGACTGCGATTTTGACGCTTGCACAGATAGAATCGGCACTTGGTTATTTTTACCCATTTTGTGAGGAGCCAGGCCATATTAATATTCAGCTGCTTCGATCGATTAAAACGGCTATGGATGAGAAAACGCTTCAAGGTGATCAAAAGATTGTTGCTACATTTCTTCATAAAAACAAAGAAGGAAGTCTTGGACCAGTTACTTCCGTAGAAGATGCATATTTGCGGTTGCAACTTCTTTCTCATCGGCTTGTTAAGGTGAATGAAATTAATTTGGATAATCTTTTCCAAGTTTTACCAAATGTTGCTTGGACGAATTTGGGTCCAATATCCTTAAATGAACTTACAAGTCGCCAGCTGGAGGCAAGGCTTAATGGCAATTGGTTGCATGTTTATGCGGTTGATAAATTTCCACCAATGGCTGACTATATTGTACCATCTGGTGTACGTATTGGAGATGCTTCGCGTGTACGCCTGGGTGCATATCTTGGGTCAGGAACAACAGTTATGCATGAAGGTTTTATGAATTTTAATGCTGGTACTACTGGACCTAGCATGATTGAAGGTCGAGTTTCCGCCGGGGTTGAAGTTGGGGCAGATACTGATTTTGGCGGAAGTTTTTCTACTCAAGGTACGCTTTCTGGTGGTGGGAAAACAAAGATTAAAATCGGTGAGCGATGTTTGTGCGGTGCTAATGCGGGTACTGGAATTTCTTTGGGAGATGACTGCGTTATTGAAGCAGGGTTGTATATTACGCCCGGCATGGTAGTAGCTGTTATCGATGTGCATGGCAAAGTAGTATATGAAACAAAGGCACGAGAACTTTCTGGAAAAAGTGGCCTAACCTATCGCCGTAACAGCCAGACTGGTAAACTAGAAGCACTTTCGAAAAAAAATACGATTGAGCTTAATGCAATTTTGCATAAAAATTAAGCCAATTGGCAATATAAACTATAACTCTCGTCGTTTGAATAGCGACGAGATTTTTTGTAACTACTCACTATGTCTACATTATTTTTGAGCACTTACGGCATCTTGCCTTGATATATTTATTTTTTTATGTTACTCTAATAAATAATAACGCTAATTAATCGTTGTGTTGCTATATTAGAGCATTTTTAATATGTTTTTTGTTAGAAGTTATTAACAATAGATGTTTAAAATTGCAGTGTAGTGATAAATTTTGTAATGTTTAAAACATACTTTGAATATATATTTGAATTAATTAAGGTTGTTTTAGTGTCACTTGTTATCATTATACCGATTCGTTATTTTTTAATTCAACCATTCTATGTTAAAGGAGCATCAATGGAGCCAAGCTTCTTTGACCATGAATATTTGATTATTGATGAGATAAGTTATAGATTTGAGAAACCAATTAGAGGAGATACTGTTGTATTTCGTTATCCTAGGAATCCTCAAGAGTATTTCATAAAGCGCATTATAGGTTTGCCTGGAGAAAAAATTCAAATCAGAGATGGTCATGTTTATATATTTAATTCCGAGGGTGAGGATGGATTTTTACTTGAAGAAGATTATTTAAGCGAGGGGATAAAAACTTTTAGTTTAACAGAGGATGTTATTGAGTTAGGTGAAGGTCAGTATTATGTTTTAGGTGATAATCGTACATCCTCAAAGGATTCAAGAAGTTTTGGAGCAGTTGATGAGAGTTTTATTGTTGGGAGAGTGATGTTGCGCGGTTGGCCATTGGATCGAGCCAAATTATTTCGAACTTTAGAATATTAAATTAAAAAATATGCATAATAGAATAAAAGAGAAGAGAGAACAAGCATTAAATGATAAAATTAAAGTAAAATATCCTCGCATTAGAGGCATGAAAGATATTTTATTTGATGAATACAGATATTTCGACTTGGTTGTAAGCAAGGCATGTGATATTGCTAAAGCCTATGGTTTCAAAAGAATAGAAATGCCTGTACTTGAAAGAACTGAATTGTACGAGCGAACAACAGGTAAGTTGTCTGATATTGTAGCTAAGGAAATGTATTCGTTTGTTGACAGAGGGGGGGAAAAGGTTGCTTTACGACCAGAGGCGACACCAAGTTTAGTTAGAGCATACATTGAGCATGGAATGTTTAATCAATCTCAACCAATAAAAACATTTTGGTCTGGACCATTATTTAGATATGATAGACCTCAAGCTGGTAGATATAGACAACATAATCAATTCAACCTAGATATATTTGGTGAAGCAAGCCCAATGGCTGATGTTTTATTGATCTTAATTGCGCATACTTATTTCAAAGAGCTTCAATTGAATGTTGAAGTTCAAATTAATAGCATTGGTTGCGTTGGTTGTCGCAAGGAATATTTAGAAAAGCTGAAAGATTATTATAAACCAAGGTTATTGAAAGCTAAATTGTGCACAGAATGCAAGAAACGAATAGTTAAAAATCCATTGCGCGTATTAGATTGTAAGGAGCCATGTTGTGTAGAAAGTCTAAGAGAGGCGCCACACATAGTTGATTCTTTGGACGATGATTGTCGTGCTCACTTTGTTAAAGTTTTAGAATATCTAGACGAATTAAATATTCCTTATAATTTGAATCCATTTTTAGTAAGAGGTTTGGATTATTATACAAAAACTGTATTTGAAATATGGCCAATCTCTGAAGAAACGAGTGATGTGAAGCTAGTGGCACTTGGTGGTGGTGGAAGATATGATGATTTAATTGAATATATGGGTGGTCGGGCAACACCTGCTTGTGGTTTTGGTATTGGTATAGAAAGGGTGATCTTGAAAATTAAAGAAAATAATATTATACTTAAATCTGAGTCACAAAATGCAGTATTTTTAGCACAGATCGGAGAGCAGGCTCGTAGAAAAGCCTTTGTGTTATTTGAAGATTTAAGAAAGGGTGGTTTTAATGCTAGTCAGTCGTTTACGAGAGATGCACTTAGAGCTCAATTGGAAGATGCAAATAGAGTTGATGCTAAGTATACATTAATTTTAGGTCAAAAAGAAGTTGTAGATAATACTATTCTTATTCGAGATATGGATTCTGGTGTGCAGGAAATTGTAGATTTTAAAAAGGTTATCCCTGAATTGACGAAACGGCTAGCAAATAAATAATTATAATTATTAATATAGAAAGGAAGGTGAAATAAATGGTTATAAGCAAAAGAAAAAAAGGTGAAAATTTTGAATCGTTTTTTAGAAGGCATAATAAAAGAGTGTTGAGAAGTGGCATGCCTAAAAAGGTGAGAGCGTTACAACATTTATTACCTAAAGCAAATAAGCTTTTGAGAAAAAAAATGGCTTTATTTGGTAGAAAACTATCAAGCGATAGAGAATACCAAATTAAGATCGGAAAACTCAAAGAAGATGTTTCGAGAAGATGGTAAAAAAAATAACCCTGAAGATAATTCAGGGTTATTTTTTTAATTCTTTCCTGGAAAGCCTGGTATGTAGTTAGCCAAAGCTCCAAGTTTAGAATAGCGAGAATGTTGTTTTATTTTAGATTGAGCACGATGTGTCTTGGTAAATTTTAACCAACTTAAATTGGGGTACTTCCGTTGTTTTTCTCTGATAATCTCAATTACATCTCCATTTTTTAGTGGAGTGTTAAGCGATGCAATTTTACCATTAATTATAGCGCCAGAGCATTGATTGCCAATGTCGGTATGAACAGCATAAGCAAAGTCAACCGAAGTTGAGTCAATTGGTAAGTCAATAACGTCACCTTTGGGCGAAAAAACAAAAATTCTATCTCTAAATACATCAATCTTTGCTTGTGTAATAAAATCTAATGTGCTCGATGCTTCTTTTTGGAGTTCAAGAATTTCAGTTATCCATTTTGGCTGATGTTCATTTCTTCTGTCACCTTCAGTTTTGTATTGCCAATGAGCTGCTATACCATAAAGCGCTTCTTCATACATTTCTTTTGTTCTGATTTGAAACTCAGTTGGTCTGCCATCTGGACCAAACACTGTTGTGTGTAGCGACCTGTAGCCATTGGGTTTTGGTAGCCCAATATAGTCCTTGAATCTTTTATGAGCTGGTTTCCATAGTGAATGTATAATCCCAAGAGTCTTATAGCAATCACTAATGTCTTTTACAACCACTCTCATTGCAAATACATCATAAATTTCATTAAACTGTCTGTCTTTCTCATGCATCTTTTGGTAAATACTGTATAGATGTTTAAACCTGTGATTAATCGTGCAATCAATGTTAGCATTTTGAAGTTCCTTCATTAATATATTTTTAATTCGCGAGAAATACTGGTTTCTTTCAATCTTTTTTTCTACTTCATAACGGTATTCTAATTTTTTGTATTCTTCTGGATAAATATATTTAAAACAAATATCTTCAATTTGCCACTTTAAGTGTTCTACTCCAAGTAGCCCAGCGATAGGCGCATATATTTCTAATGTTTCTTTTGCTATTCTTTGTTGTTTTTCTGGTGGTTGAGCATCAAGGGTTTTTAGATTGTGCAATCTGTCTGCAAATTTAATTAACGCAATGCGAAGATCGGAAGTAATTGCCAAAAACATTTTTCTCAAAGATTCAACATATCTATCAACTCCTCTGTATTTAATTTTACTTAATTTGGTAATTCCGCACACTAAAGTAGCAATTTCTTTGCCAAAGTTTTTTTCAACATCTTTTAGCGTGTAAGTGGTATCCTCTGGTACATCATGAAGAAGTCCTGCAATGATTGTAGGAATATCAGCCTTAATTTGAGTGAGTGTGTAGGCTGTATGTAGGCAATGTTGAATATACGGCTCGCCACTTAATCTTTTTTGACCTTTATGTGCCATTTTAGCAAAATCATAAGCTAAAGACACTATCGTAGTATCCGCCTCTGGATTATGTTCTTTTATCTTATGGATTATTTGGTCTATGGTCATTTTTTAATAGTTTATACAAAACTTTACTCTATAATCATAATAGTGGAAAAATAGACAAAAGTCAATGCTTATCAAAATTTTTTTTTAACATGAGTTCTTAATCTTGTGCTATAATATAACAAAGGATGTGTATAAAGTGTTGCGTTGAATTGACTTAGTTTTGCATAATTTATTATGAAATATTAGGTCAATGATGCAATTTAAGCTCATCAAATTTATATTTTTTTCAGTCTGCTTCTTGGGCGGAATTTTTTTGTTGCCTAGCTTATCTTTAGCTGCAGATGTTAATGTTGGCCTAGAGTATGCTGCAGATTTAGGATTGTCGGCTACGGATCCACGAATTGTTGTTGCTAATGCTATTAGGATAGTGCTTGGATTCTTAGGCATGATTGCTTTACTTATTATATTGTATGCTGGGTTTGTAATGATGACGTCAGATGGCTATGAGGAAAAAATTACTAAAGCAAAGGAAATTTTAACATCGGCCATTATCGGTTTAATAATAATTCTTTCTGCATTTGGATTAGTTAGTTTCTTGATGAGTGCGTTTTTGGGAGCAAGTGGTAGTCCTGCTAGTTCTGGACCTAGAGCACAGTCTCCTGGTGGGTTTGGCGGAGGGTCTGGTGTTATTGGAACTGGCATTATTAATAGTGTTTATCCTGTGCCATTTCAAGAAAATGTACCAAAGAATACAGCCATTATGATAACTTTTAACGAAGAGATGGACGTTGCTACAATTATTAGTAATGGGAGAATAACATCAAATATTAAAATATTCAAGAAAGAGGATGTTTGCGATGAGAATGATTTTTGTATCGTGGAAAATGTTGCAGCAGATGCCTTTGTTAATGCAGTGGCTCAAACTCGGGACAATAAAACATTCGTTTTTAAGCCAGATGTTTACCTAGACAAGACGGATTACTTGGTCTATTTGGACAATGGACTCTCTAAGAAGAATGGCGAGGCTGCATTTTCTGGTATTGATACGACTAGTCGTAGTTGGGAGTTTGGGGTGAGTGACATTCTTGATTTAGAGCCACCAAGAGTTATTAGTATTTTTCCTCCACCAGATGATGCTGCCGATGCTGGGCTAGTGCCTGTTACTGGAGCTGAGCAAGCGACACGAGCTACTGGCAGAATAGTCGTTAATGATAATCCTGATACGGCTACTGTAGCTAGCGCTATAATCGATGGTGGAAACGCTTTTAATGCTAAAGTGGAAGGTGAATATGCTTGTGACGAGGATGGCGTAATAGGTGTTTCTTTGCAGGGTGCAGTAAACCTAGAAGTGGTTATCGGTGGTAATAATGTGCCTAGTGGTATTATTAAAACTTCTGGTAGGCCATTTACTGGTCGAACGATCAATATTGGTTGTGGGATTAGCTTGCTAAGTGATGTTTTTGCTGCTGGACAATCTTGGAGCATTCGAGTTACAAAAAGTCGAGCAGCTGATTCTCTACGAGTGGGCGATCTCACCTATGTTTTTGTGTCAAATGAAGGAGTAGAGTCGCGTTTTGAGACAATAGTTGTTGGGAGTACGCTATTAGCTACTGCAGAAAATATTAAATCTAAGCTGATAAGTAATAACAAAGAATTAAATATATCGAGAAGTGATTCAACAATTAACTTAGAAGCAAAAGCAGCTGGTGAAGCTGGTAATGACATTGATCTTTCTTCAAGTGCTAGCGGGTTGCTTATTACACGAATGAGTGGAGGATCCGATATTCAAACCATATACCAAGCAAGTGGCAGAAGAGATCAGCCACGGAATGTTATCATTCAGATTTCTTTTAACGAGGCGATAAATCCAATGAGCATTTCTGGCACAAGTGAAGAGTTAAAAGATATTATCCGAGTCAAGAGTGCTAATGGGTCGATAGTGAGTGGAGAATTCGTTGTTTCGAATGTTTATAGAACTGTTGAATTTATATCTGATAATTTATGTGGAATTAATGGTTGTGGAGAGCAGATATTTTGTCTGCCGGGAGGTGTTGGATTGCAAGTCGAGTTAGTTGCGGCGGGATTACAAACCTGTGCAACGAATGCTGATTGCTTAACTAGTGAACAGTTTGTTAATTGTCCAAGTGGTGGCGGAATTTGCTATAAGGAAGAAACTATAGACAATCAAAGTAAACTCATAAATTACCCACTATCTGACTTTACGGCCGGAATCAGTGGTGTAGTGGATGCTACTTTAAATTCACTTGATGGAAATAAGAACGAGAATGCAGAGGGACCAGTAAGCTTTTTTAATGAGAATACCCAAGATAGTCAGGGCGATAATTTTAAATGGTCCTTTTATACTAGTGAAATGCTAGACTTATCTTCACCGGAAATTAGTGAACAAAATGTATCGCAAAATGGAATAATTCCAGTAAAGGATGCCGGAGATTTAAACAGTAATCCACTTAGTGAACCAATTAGGTCTAGCTTTACGAAGGTAATGCAATCCAATTCACTTCGATCTGGGTCTAGAACTCTCCAATTGGGAAATGAAGAGATTGTTCATCAAATGATAAATTTAAGTAATTTGAGTGGTTATCCAACTGGGTATTGGGTAAGCAATGAAGCACTAGACACGATAGAACCATTAGATAGTTACCCAGATATAACTAATGTTTTTATTGAACATACAGAGTTTAGTCAGAACAATAAATTTAAGGCAACTATCGGGTCTGGCGTACGAGATATTTATCAAAATTGTTTTAAACCATGCGTTGGTCCAGCATGTAGTATAGGTGGTGTTCAAACATGTAATGAGAATAATCCTAGTTGTTGTTCTGGTGTCGCTGGAGTAGACGTTTGTGAGTAGTGTTTTAATAATTTAACTTTTTGGATGGTAAAAATTATAAAAAATTTGTTAATATTCTCTTTTTCTCTGTTCGTTTTATTTGTTCTTGGTGATGTTGTTTTGGCTGCAAATACTACTGAGCTGGGGGTTGGGTTTGGAGAGGCCACTGGCTTAGCTACAACGGATCCACGAATAGTGATTGCTAATTTTATTCGTATAGTCCTTGGATTTTTGGGAATTGTTGCTGTTTTACTAGTTCTTTATGCTGGATTTTTGTATATGACCGCGCAAGGTCAGACTGAGCAAATAGAAAAAGCTAAGAATATTTTAAAGGGTGCTATTATCGGTTTAGTGATAATTTTGTCTGCTTTTGGGATAGTGAGTTTTGTGATGTCGAGGTTGATGGCAGCTACTGGCACTAGCACGGGTAACAGCAGTAGTTCTAGCGGATCTGGTGGAGGACTCGGTGGTGGTGGTTCGTCGAATGTATTTACAATTAGTGCTATAAGACCAGTTGATGAGAGTGTCGATAATGTTCGCAATTCTTTAGTGAGTGTTATTTTTAGTCAAAATATTGATGAGAGTTTTACGATTGATGATGAAGCTATTAGTGAAAATTTTCAAATTAAAAAGATCGGAGATATTGTAGATGGAGAATTGGTTTTGCTTGATCTCGCAGAGTCTGTTGACGGTACTTTATCGTTACCTTATCGCAACCAGTTACTTTTTTCTCCTAATGGTGCATGTTCCTTGTCTGTCTCTAGTTGTTTGTCTGGCAATTCTAGATTCGAAGTGGTTATTAACGGAGGTGTGGGTGTGGCAGCTAATTCAGGTGGATATATAAGAATAGTTGGACCAAACGGTATGTCAATTACACCTACTTCTGCGTTAAATTGTAATAATTCAACATGTTCATTTGAATTTAGTACTAATATGTCAGAGGATACTTCACTTCCAAGTGCTAACCTTTTGAGAGCTCAGATTTGTGCTAGTGATAGCATGACATTGACTGGTAATGCACGAGATAATAACGGAATTGCTGGAATAAAATTCTATTCTAAAGGAGCAGGCGATGCTGACTTTGTCTTAAACCCTAGCTGTGATTTTTTTGGAGTTGGATTTGGTAAGGGGGTAACAAATGTTGCACAAACTTGTAGTTTTGATACGAGTGCATGGGCCGGGAGTGATTATGAATTTAAATTAGTTGTTGTTGATGTAGCTGGTCAAGAGTCTGTAGATACTTTTGGGCCTACGAGAGTTTCTGCAAGTCATTGTTGTAACGAAGTTCAAGATGATGATGAGACTGGGCTTGATTGTGGTGGAGCTGAATGTTTGGCTTGTGAGGGAGTAGCTTGTAATATTGATGAAAATATAATGTGTTCTGTAGAAGATACTTCTAATTGTTCAGATGAATTATGTTCTACTAATTTTTGTAATTGTGAAGGTGATGGTTGTTTGTGTCGTACAAAACCAGCGATAACATGGATAAGCCCAACTGGAGGTTTTTGTAAGGCGGAAGTTAATCGACCTTGTGAAAATGACGATCATTGTACAGAGGGTGACACTTGTGCCTTAACTATCGGCAATGTGATTGCTAACCCTAATGGCGCAGTTGGCAATTTAGTAACAATAGTCGGTTCTGGTTTTGGAGATGTGGCTGGTGATGTCGGTAAGGTTTTCTTTAAGGGTAGTAACGGCGTTTGGACCGAAGCTCAACTAGCTAACTGTACTAACCCTTGGAGCGATAAAAAGATAATTATTAATGTGCCCGATGGAGTTATTAATGGAACGATTCGTGTTGTTGGTAATGGGGGTTTTGAGGCAATTAGCGATGAATTTGGTATACCTGAGTTTATAGTTAACACTATTAAACGGCCGGGTCTTTGTAGTATTGGTCCTGATCGCGGAAAGGCTGGAGAAACTTTAGAATACTCTGGTTTAGAATTGAGTGGAGTGAAAGCGTATTTTGGTGATTGGCCAGGTAGTAACGTGTTGGGCGGTGAGCAGAGCTTTATAAGTGGCTTTAATGGATTTGCTGCCGTTCCTATTATTAGTACTGGCTTGACTACAACTTATGTCGCAAGTATAGCGAGTAACGGCGCCAGAGTTGTAAGTAATTTTGTTCCTTTTGTTAAGATAGCTGAAGACCCTGTGGTGCCAGTGATTACTTCTTTTGAACCAACCAGTGGGAATATCGGTCAGTATATAACTATTTATGGTAGAAATTTTGGTTATCCGCGGAGTATTCAAGTGGGAGAAGATTACACGGTTTTCTTTGGTGGTATTGAGGGTGGAGTTGAAGCTAGTTTTGAATTTCCAGAGGTTTGTTCTGATTCTTTATGGAAAAATGATCAAGTTGTTGTGAAGGTTCCAGCAGGTCTAGCAAATAGCAATAAGTATTTAATTTCTATGAAGATAAATGGAGTGGTAATTGATAGTTCAAATGCATTATTCCCAGAATTTACTTTTGATGAGGCTGTATCTTTAAAGCCAAGCTTGTGTAAGATAGATCCGATCTATGGACCAAATAATAAGCCAATGACTCTTTGGGGTGAATATTTTGGTGGAGTAAAGGGTAAGGTAGAATTCTCATTAAATAAAATTAAAGAAGGTGACTCTATTAGTTTTTGGGGCGTAAGTAATGATGCAAATAAAATAACTACAACGATTCCGTCTGATGCAATAACTGGCCCAGTAAGATTAATTAATAGCTCCAATCAGGGTGGGAATAGTATAGATTTGAAGATTGGATTTTGTACAGAAGCCAGTGACCCAGATGCTGCTTGCGGTAGTGGAATATGTTGCCCAGAGTTTAGTTATAAGACTGGACAATGTCAGGCGAATAGTGATGGTTGTTTTCCAGACGTAGCAAATTGTACTTATGAATGGGAGTTTAGTACCGGTGTTGAATCTTGTGAAGGTAATGAGTCATGTCCAATTGGGGAATATTGCAATCTAATTACTGGTAGTTGTGATCCTGGTAGTCCTTGTGACACTAATGCTGAATGTCCAGCTGGAGGTATTTGCTCGGAAGGACGATGTGTCCCACCTACATGTGCTGGTTATAGTTTAACGAGTCAGCAATGTTTAATCTCAATAGAAGGAGATAATTGCCCTAATTCACCAGGCGTATGTAAGACGGTGAGTGATTTAATATCGGGTAGTTGTACTGATAATTATTGCAATGATACTTATAAAGAATGTGGAGCTGGTAACTGTAACTATGATATTTATAGCAATAAGTGTAAGTTGACTGGTCAAATATGCCAAATAGAAAGAACAATTAGCGGTCAAGCTGCTGTATGCAATAAAGTAACTTGGTTAAACACTTTAAATAAAGGTGTTTGGCAAGTGAGAAGCGGAGGAGGTTCTTGTCCTGCAGGTACTTTTATGGACCCAAGCAGTAGGTGGTGCAATATTGGTACGGTTGGGAATCACCAGACCTGCGATTTATGTCCGACCGGATTTAGTTGTGAGGCAGGTAATACTGGTTTAAATAGTTGTGTTATTGATTCTCCAGTTTGTCCGTCTGATGCAGAATGTGTAGGAGGTCAGTGTGTTCTTGAACCTACTTGTGAATGTTGTTGCAAGGTAGATGCACCTCCAGGTCAGGATTGTTGTCTTTTTGCAAGCGTGGGTGTTACAACAACAGGAACGACTTGTGATGCAGGCTTGTGTGGGTCGAACGAACCGAACTATGGTTTATGTACTGGTTGTACTGTGTTGGTTGGGGGATCTGCTAATCAAGTTTTAAGCGATGCAAATTGTGTTTGTTCTGGTATTACAAATAAAACTTGTGATGTGAATGGAGCAGATGGTCGTGGTGTTTGTGTGGATACACCACTGTGTAAACTCAACAAAGATTGTAACCCTACCCAGGAGTGTGTTGATGGACAATGTGTTGGAAGAACAGCTTGCCAACAGACATGTAGTTCTAATTCCAATCCAAATATCTGCTCTCCAGACACCAATCTCTGCGGAAGTGGATTTACTTGTAATTCTAATTGTTTATGTGAGCAAGTAGTTGTTAATGCTCCAAATGTTTGTGAACCAAACGAAGGTGCATGTGGCGAAAATTATTATTGTAAAAATGATGCTTGTCTTTGCTACAAAGATCCATGTTGTCAGCCGGGCGAGACGATTACGATTGGAGGAGTTGAGTTGATTTGTGAGGCTAATAAGTCGGATTACAAAAAGGCTATATCGGCAATCCAAAAACAAGAAAGTGCAGAGCAGTGCGGAGTATATTGTGGTTGTAAGACAAATAGGGAATGTGGCTTAGCCCTTGAAGATGAAGCCTATGGATGTGCTTTGGAGGATGAATGTTGTAGATCAAGACCAACTGTTATTAATACAATTCCAGCTAAAAACAGTAGCGGTGCTTGTCTTAATGCTTTAGTTGAGGCCACATTCAGTGAATTGATGAATGCTGGTAGTTTTTCAGATAATGTTGTTTTATTGGTAAAACAAGGTACATTAGCTTGTCCAGCTGGAACATATTACGAAACACTTTACGGCATTAATTGGTGTTTGGTGAGATCAGCTCCAGGGGCAGTGAATATTGAATCTAAGACTTTAATGACGCTGTCTATTGCTAGCGCTTTTGAGAAAAATAGAGATTATAAAGTGATAATTAAGGGTGATGGCATCCCAAACGATTCTAATAATAGTGGTGTTTTGTCTCAATATAATTTAGGAATGGTAGATAATGTTGTTTGGGAATTTACTACTGGTAATGAAATTTGCGCTATTGATAAAGTTAGTATTGAACCAAAAAATTGGCTATTTACAAAGGTTAGTAATGATATAAGTGATGATGATATAAGTAGTCCAAGGTATGATACTGCTCGAGATAGAGATAAGTCTTTTAAAGCAAGAGCTTTGAGTTTTGATGATCAGGTAATTCGACCAATTGATAATATTTATGATTGGAAATGGAATTGGTCTTCAGAAAATAATAGTGTGGCAAGGGTAAGAAAAGATAATGCTGATAATCTAGCATATAGTGCGGATACTAATCCTAATGTTCAAGATATAATTGCTCAAAATGTTCAAGATAATAGTGTGTATGTTAATGTTTTTGCGCAGATTACGGCAGATACCGTTTCTGGTATATCGACTATTAATGAGCGTTCGAGTAATAAGGCAGAGATACGTGTTTTTCAATGTAATAATCCTTGGCCACCAGCGGATAATCCAGAAACTTGGGTGCCTTGGCGTGACGCAAAGAATAATTGTTCTGATGGGTTAATTGGAAATGGTTGCGCTAGTAATTATAATTTTGAAACTTATTATTGTCGTGATGCTGGTAATAGTACGGCTACATATGATGATTTACCAGCTATAAAGAGTAAAGCTGAATCTGGAGTTATAGTTCGGGGGGAGTCACTAGTAAAACAATGTGTAGGTGGAGTCAATAGTGGTAAGATTTGCACGGCAAATTCTGGTTGTGGTAGTGGTAAGTGTTTAGCTCAGACATTTAAAGAGATATACTTTTTGCGAGAAGAGGTTCCTGTATTTTCCTCTGGTTTAGTAAATAAGCCCAAGTCACTTGACGATGGAACAGGCTTTGTAGTTACTTGGAATGGCATATTAGGTATTAGTAATTACAAAATTTATTATAAGGAAGAAGGTGGAATGTATAGAAATTCAAATGCTGCAATAACACCAATGACTAGCCCATCATATACTGGCAAATATTTATCTGTTATTAAGGAGGACATCGAAGCTGGAAATAAATATTTTGTAAGAGTTTATGCGATCAATGCACAAAATGTAGAAAGTGACTTATCAGATGAGCAAAGTGTATCGGTTAGCGATAAGGTGCCGCCACTTCCACCAACTTCAATGACTATCAATTTAGCAGAAGTCGGTCAAGCTGAATTAAGTTGGAGTCATCCACAAGAAGATGATGTTGCGTATTATAGAATTGGGTGGGGGACTGATCCAAATATGTATGGCGAAGAAGCCCAGGTTGGTGTTGATGTTGATCCAACGATTCCAAATTTGAGTAATGAGAATGTTTATTATTTTCGGGTTTCAGCTTATGATATTTGGAATAATGAAAGCAATCCGGCTCTTATTGATACAAACGCTTGTGATGAGAATTGGTATCGAGGGTACTATCTTGATGTTGATAGATCAGTTATTGCTGGTGGGTTTTCCTCTGCTTGCCAACACTACGAGATTTATGGAATATCTGAAGGGCGTTACCCAAATGCATTTGTGGCAGGGTTTTGAAGAATTACTTTTGCACAGTTACGATTAACTAATTTAGATTTCTTTGTGTTATAATATTTACAGGTAGTGAAGTTGTGAATTAAAAAATCAAATCTTATCTCTTTTCTTTTATAAATAATTAATATTGTAATTCCTAACTTATAATTAAAAAATTATGTTTGACCAACCTCAAAAACAAAGCATCGACAGAGGTGGCAGTTTTCCTGATGTGGCTCCAGTTGACAATGCTCCTGTTAATAATACGCCTAGTCCAAATCAAGACTTATTTCCACAACCAAAGAAAACATTACCACCACCTCCAGCTCACTTGTCTTCTTTTCCTCCAGAAAAAATAGGCGATATTGAAGATATTTTTGCTGAAGTGGATGTGTCAACTAGCAAAATACAAAAGGCGAATCCTAGAAATACTTCTGAAGGAACATCGAAGAAGTCAGCTATGGGTATGTATATTGTTTTTGGTGCGCTAGCATTGGTGATCTGTGTAGGCGGAGTTTGGTTGGTTGTTGCTAATTTAATGTCTAGTGATGGTACCATTCAAGATAATATCGTGAAGGATATGCCAGGTGAAGTAGTAAATAATCCGGATATTATTAGTGATGAAGATGTTAAAGAAGAGCCAGTTATCGATATGAATCAAGCAGTTATAGAAAATCCAATTAATGCACATTTTGGAGGTATAGAAACATCTCAATTAGGTAATGAGCCTATTATCGAAGATCAAGTAGACGAACAACAATTAGTCGAGGAAGAGCCAGTCGTAGTAAATATTCCTCAAGATACTGACTCTGATGGTCTTATTGACGGTGATGAGGCTCAGTTAGGAACTAATCCAATCTTGGTTGATACTGATGGCGATGGACTGACAGACTATGAGGAGGTTAAAGTGTACTTTACTAATCCACTGCAGAGCGATACGGATAGTGATGGGTTGTTTGACGCTGAAGAAATTGGCACATATTTCACTGATCCATCTAACTCAGATACTGACGGTGATGGATATGAAGATGGTTTGGAAGTAAGCGGTGGATATAATCCTTTAGGAGCTGGAAAGTTAAATCAAGGCGCATTAAGCATATAAGTATTTAAAATAAAAAAATGTTTAGCATACCTAAAGATAATAAAAAACAAAATATTGATTCAGAGGTTGAAGTATCTAGCGAAGACGCTAAAAAGATTGACAGTGAAAAAATGAAGTCCGAAGTTAGTGAAGCAGCAGCTGAAGTTAATAAACAGGTTGCTGCAGTTAGTGAAGCAGCAGCTGAAGTTAATAAACAGGTTGCTGCTGTTACTGGTACTCCTATAGAAGATACTACTAAGGGTGTAGGTTTGAGTGCGAATGGAGCATCTGCGGTTGAAAAGGGAGTTACAAACGACGGTAATAATATTAGTGGCGGTGGCTATGAAGCGAAAGCTGGTGGGTTAGAGAATGCGGTTGGAGATATTTTAAGTGGTAGCACTAAGCCTAAGGTAGTGGTCTTTGATGAAGCTATTCATGTTATGCCTAGACAATTCGGTAAGGAGATTCAAAAAAATGCATCTCGATCAGGGTTCGTTGTTATAACTGTTTTTATCTTGCTTATTGTATTGGGTTTAATAGCGGGCGGTTATTATTATATGAAAGTGAAAAGTTACAATGGCACTACTGATAATCAAGATGCAATGGATAGAAAAATTGCTGTCGAGGAAAATTTTAGCAATGAGGCGGTAGTAAGCAAGGTTAATCAGGAGGAACTAGTAAAAGAGCAAGAGAAAATAAATCAAGAGTCTATGTTAACTCAAGATGAAGAGCGAAGTATTCGTGACTCACAAAGATTAACAGATATTCAAAATATTAGATCAGCCTTAGAAACCTATCATAATGAATTTAGTGAATATCCGGTTCTTTTAGATGATTTGATTAATACTAACCACATTATAAATGTTCCAAATAATCCTACACCAGGTGGAGTTGATTATGATTATAATCTCTCTGCTGACTATTCTAGCTATACTTTAAATTATGAGTTGGAGGGTGCGAAGGGTATGTACCAAGAAGGTGCCCACACTGCAACTGAAGTAACGATGAGTACAAAAGATGATCCAGCAAAGAAAATCCAAGAAGCTTTAACTAGTGGAGATATTGACGCAACTACAACGATTCAAGAGGATCTTTCTCAAGGGTCTGAAATTGGAACAGAAATGTTTAGTGGTAATGAGGATGTAGTAGGTCAGACTGAAACGAAACCTGAGCCAGATGTGTTGGTGAATGGAGATAGTGATTCTGATGGATTATCAAATAAAGAAGAGCAGTTGTTAGGTTTAAATGCTTTATTGGCAGACTCTGACAGTGATGGATACAGTGACCTCCAAGAAATCTTAAGTTTAAATAATCCAAATGGTGCTGGGGCAATAATCGATAATCAATTAATAAAGAAGTATATTAATTCAAACTTAGATTATCAAATTTATTATCCTAGCGTGTGGTCGGTTAGTGCGATTAGCGGGAATAATTCCGTGATACTCAAAGCTAGTGATAATCAAAGTATTCAAATATTGTCACCAGACAACCAAAATTTATTATCGATTGATGAATGGTATTCAACTGAAGTGAGTGCTAGAAAAATACAGGATTCTAGTCGAATCGATAAAAATGGGTGGCATGGACTTTTTAGTGCGGACGGATTAACTCTCTATTTGGGTTATCCTGGAAGCAATAGAGTGTTTGTTATATCTTATTCGCCAGGTTTTAATGCGGTTCCAGATTATAAAAATATATTCACTATGATGATTAATAGTTTTAGGTTGGCAAGTGATTCGGTTGAGGCTGCATCAGTTGAGTATATTCGTGAGCCAGTTGCTGATAGTGAAGCAACAATTGTGTCAACTTCGAGTGATATGGAGAATTTAGCAACAACAACTCCATAAGTTCTTAAAGATATTGTATAATTATGTCTAGTACACTTTTGATATGTAATAGGACAAGGTCTGAAATCGACATTAAACTTGTAGGTAGGGTAGCATCTTTTTTTTTGAAGAAGCATGGTTTAGGGAGTAAGTACCTGTCAATCGCATTTATCGGTGATATTGCCATTAAAAAAATCAATCAAAAATATAGGGGAAAGAATAAACCAACCGATGTGTTATCATTTAGAGATGATGGAGATAGTTTTGGGGAAATTCTTATTGACTTTGCTCAAATTAAGAGGCAAAGTAATAAGAATAGTAAGTCTGTGAATGATGAATTAGTATTTGTTTTGGTACATGGTTTATTGCACCTTCTTGGCTTTGATGATAAAACAGCAAAACAAGCTTTGGTTATGGAGAGACTTGGAAATGAGTTCATAAGTGAATTAACAAGAAAAAAAATAATATAAATTTTAATTATTGCGACATAATTCAATTTAAATATTTTTCTTATTAATTATTTAAATTTTAAAATTAATTTTTGAATTTTGTTAAAGTATGAGTGATAACATAATAACTGGTTTAGATATTGGCTCTTCTTCTGTGCGTCTAGTGGTTGGACAAGTCGGCAGTAATGTGGATGGGAAAAGTATAAAGATTATCGGAGCAGTAGAAGCATCTTCTAGTGGTATTAACAAGGGTATAGTAAGCAGTATTGAAGGTGCAACATCATCAATATCTACTTGTCTAGACAAGGCCGAACGATTGGTTGGTGTGCCGATTAATAGTGCGTGGGTTAGCATCAATAGCCCAAGTATTAAATGTGAGCGGTCACGCGGTGTAGTAGCTGTTAGTAAGAGCGATGGTGAGATCACTTATGATGATGTCGACAGAGTACTTGAGGCAGCACGAGCTCTCTCTATGCCTTCAAATTCTCAAATTCTACATGTAATTCCTGTGAATTTCATTGTCGATAACCAGGAGGATATAAAAGATCCAGTTGGTATGACAGGCGTTCGGTTAGAAGTTGAGGCTTTGGTTATTCGTGGTATTACAACTGAAATAAATAATCTTACAAAAGCAATTTATAGAACTGGTTTGGATATTGATGATTTGGTAATATCTCCAATGGCCATAACATCAGCAGTATTATCAAATAAGCAAAAAGAGATAGGCGCAGTTGTTATAAATATAGGTGCGACAACAACGAGTTTGGCAATCTATGAAGAAGATAACCTTTTACATTGTGCCATATTAAAGATTGGATCAGAGGATATAACCAAAGATTTAGCTATTGGATTAAGATGTCCTATCGAAATAGCTGAAAAGATAAAAATAGAGTATGGACATGCACTACCTCAAGCTTTTATGAAAAAAGATGAGGTTGACATAAGTTCTTTGGTGGATGATGATATGCAAGGTCAAATTAAAGACATTAATCCTATCTCACGAAGATATGTCGCTGAGATTGTTGGGGCTAGAGTGGAAGAGATATTTGAGAAGGTAGATAGGGAATTAAAAAAGGTTAATAGATCGGGAATGTTACCGGCTGGAGCATTTTTAATTGGTGGTGGAGTGAAATTACCCGGCATTGTAGAAATTGCTAAAGAAAAACTTAGACTTCCAGTTGTTATAGCTAATAATAAAACAGTTGAAGCGGTAATCGAAAAAGTTAATGATCCTCAGTTCTTAACGGCATTAGGACTCGTGCTATGGGGGCATAGCAATCAAGCAGTTAAAAAGGGAATGGATTTTGGTGTCGGAGGTGACGCTATAAAAAACTTTTTTTCTAAAGTAAAGAATGGAATAATGTCATTAAAACCGTAAAGACAATTTTTTTGTGTATTGATTTATTTATTAATATTGGATAAGATACATAAATATAAAGAAAGTTAAGATATGAAACTTAAGTATTTTATGAGTCTTAATTACTAATCCTAGAATAAAAATGGGTGAAATTAAACCACCAGTAGAATTACTGGCTAAAATTAGGGTGATTGGCGTAGGCGGCTCAGGTGGTAGTGCAGTTAACCGTATGATTGAAGCTGGCGTGAAGGGAGTAGAGTTCATAGCAATTAATACTGATGTTCAAGCTTTGCATTATAATAAAGCGGCTAAAAAGATCCATATCGGCAAGTCTATTACTCGTGGGCTAGGTGCTGGAATGAATCCTGAGCTTGGTAAGCAGGCAGCCGAAGAATCACAAAATGATATCAGAGATGCTCTAAAAGACTCTGATATGGTTTTTGTAACTTGTGGGCTTGGTGGTGGTACTGGAACTGGAGCAGCCCCTGTTGTTGCGGAGATAGCTAGAGATTTAGGTGCTTTAACAGTAGCTGTCGTTACGAAGCCCTTTGCTTTTGAGGGTGCACAAAGAAAAAACATCTCAGAGCGTGGCTTGGCTGAGCTTTCTGATAAAGTTGACACAATCATTACCATTCCAAATGATAAAATATTACAAGTTATAGATAAAAAAACTTCTTTGATGGATGCGTTTAGAATTGTTGATGAGATACTTCGACAAGGTGTTCAAGGTATTGCAGAGGTTATTACAATGCCTGGTGAAATTAATGTCGATTTTGCAGATGTTAAGGCGGTCATGTCTAATGCTGGAAGTGCGTTAATGGGTATTGGTGAGGCAACAGGCGAGAATAAAGCAATAGAGGCAGCAAAGGCAGCTATTAGCTCTCCACTTCTTGAAATGTCCATTGAGGGCGCTCGAGGAATATTGTTTACGATTATGGGTGGCTCTGATTTGTCTATGAATGAAGTCAATGAAGCTGCTAAGGTTATTACAGCTTCAGCGGACGAAGACGCTAAAATTATCTTTGGTTCAGTAGTCGATAAAAAAATGAAAGACAGTGTAAAGATTACTGTTGTCGCAACTGGTTTTGATAATGGAGCAAGAAAAGGTGTTTTAAAAGAGCGAGAAGTTTCATATTCTCCAAATTCATTTTTAAAGGATGACGAAGATTCTTCTGTTAGTGAAGCGCATAGTTTTAGAAAATCTGTGGAAAGAGAAGATATTGTAGATAATTATGCAAGTAAAGCCTCTACCATTATTGAGGCTCAATCGCAACCAGCTCGAAAAAAGGGTTATGCTAACACAATAAATAGTCAACCAGAAGAGGATGAAGAAGATTCTGATATCCCAGCATTTATTCGAAGGCAGATGAAAAATAAAGATTAGTGATTGATATGAATGGTAACTTAGATTTATATGTCGGTATTTAAAATAATTAAGTATTAATTTATAAGAATTTGAAAATTTTTTTTTATTAGGATCAATTAACCGAATAATTATGCTTGTAGTCTCCATTTTTTCATCAATGGTTAATGTTTTAGTGCTCATGAGAACCTCCTTTTTTAAAGAGCAAGTTTGTGTATTTTTTATTCTGCTATGGTATTCTGAAATTTATTCTATCTTAGCAAAAAATTGCACTAAATGCCAAATATAATTATTAGCAATAAAACTTAAGTATAATTCTGTCAAACTGATATTGACTTTAAAATATATATAATGCATAATAATACTCTGCATGGCAATCTTTATGAATTTTCGTCCAATTTTGTAAAAGGAGGATTATAGAATGAATCTACCATGATATAATGATGTGGTCTTTCACAAATCGATATAAACCAATAACTAACATGCAGAAGAGGAAAACGGAATGACCTATTTTCTTTTAATGGCAGCCCTTATTATTCTTGGTATTTTTTTGCCGGGTGAGATACCAGAGACTATTGGTAGGAAAGTTGATAATAGCGGTCGTCCAGGTGACGGGCAAAGAGAGCCACCCAAAATTTCGCTTATTTGGTTGAGAAAGTTGGTGCGATATGGTTTATTTGCTCTTGCCTTGTTTGTCCTTGGGGCTACTTCTTTTGTGGTGATCGAACAAGATAAGATCGGTCACCTCAATAAGATTTACGGTGCTGGAACTCTTGCTCCTGGTAAGATCATTGCAGTTAAAGGTGAGACGGGTCCACAAGCTGACATACTTGGACCAGGCTTCAATTTCCAGTGGCTAGTGAATATCCAGTATAATGTTGAGCAGCTACCGCTGGTAGAAGTGCCAGATGGATATTATGGCTTTATTAGTGCTAAGGATGGGAAACCTCTTCGTAATGGACAATATATCGCGGATAGATGGCCAGCGGAGAAGAACTTTTTGGATGCAAAGGTATTTTTGGCCGAAAAGGAAGGTGGGCAAATGGGTCCACAGCTGACGCTTTTGCCACCGGGCAAATATCGACTAAATCGGTATTTGTTTGATGTTACGACCAGTACAGATTTTACAAAGTCAACATCTGTACCAGCAGGAAGTGTGGCGGTGATAAAGTCCAATGTTCAAGAACTTTCCGCTGATAAATGTCGCCCTATTGTTAATGATCTGACCGCTAGCTTGTCTGTGCCATTAGTGCCAGAAGGTTGTGTTGGGGTTTGGGCAAATCCATATGTACCTAACGCATACTACCTAAATCGGCGTGCATATGATGTTAAACTAATATCAACGCAAGTTCAGGCATGGAAATATGAAGGCGGTTACACGAGCCGTCGCATTAACCTTACAGTCGATGATAAAGGTAATATATCGCAAAAAGAAGAATCAATAATTGTCCCAACACCCGAGGGAGCGGCTGATAAAGCAATCCAGCTGAAAGTGGAAGGGTGGTCGGTGTATCAGGGCTTAAGAGTTGTTGTTCAGGTTAAACCAGAAGATGCTTCTTTAGTCGTAGCATCGGTTGGTGATCTTCAGGCGGTGGAGGATAAAATAATCTCGCCGTTGGTAGAGAGCGTGGTAAGGACTGTCACTAGTAGTAATTTTAGTGAAGGTGAAGACAAAGATATAGAAGGAGCAACAGATAAAGAAGGTGTCACAAACAAAGATATAGAAGGAGCAACAGATAAAGAAGGTGTCACAAACAAAGATAAGGAAAGGAGCAACGATGTTAGAAAAGTCTTGTACCTTCAAGACAGGCGTGCTTTTCTAGAGGAAGCAGTTTTGGCTGTTATCCGTCCAGCGGCTGCAAAAGTTGGCGTGACTGTTCGTGAGGTGCGTTTTAGCAATCCAGATATTCCACCAGAATTGATGGTGGCAAGAAAACGAGAGCAACTTGCCGAGCAGTTAAAGAATACTTTTATTCAAGAGCAGTTGGCGCAGTCTCAAAGAATAGAAGTTGAGAGATCTCGCGCTAAGGCCGACCAGCAATCCGTATTAATGCAGGCGGAGATAGCGAAAGAAGCCTCAATGGCATTGGCTGATGCAAAAAAAGAAGATGGTCGTGGCGAAAAAGAAAGGCTTATGGAAATTGCACAAGGTCAACAAGCTCAAAAAGGTGTTCTTGGGCCAGAAATGACTTTCCAATTGGAAGCGCTTAAGCTGATCTTGGGAGCAGCTGTTGCAAACCCAGAAATAGTCAAGGTTCCAATGGTAAGCGTTCAAGGGCAAGGTGGGCTTGAGGGAGCTGCTGCGACCTATCAATTGTTGGGTGGGTCCAATATTGTTCAAGGACTGCAAAAGCAATTAGGTAAAAGTCAATAATCTATAACGGTTATAAAGTTTTTTGAGAGTCTAACCAACTCTCATTTTTTTATTGATTAATTCTAGCGTTTCATATATAATTTACTTATATTAAAATAATTTAAATTTATTATTATGCTAAGAACGCATACATGTGGACAATTAAATAAGGAAAATATTGGAGAAACAGTTGAGCTGGCCGGATGGGTGGCTCGCAGGCGCGATCATGGAGGAATTATTTTTATTGATTTGCGTGATCGATATGGTGTTACTCAAATAACTTTTGATCCGGAGGTGAACGAACAGTCTCATAGTGAAGCGGATCTATTGCGATCGGAATGGGTGGTTAATATTAAGGGTAAGGTTATTGCTCGCCCTAGTGAAATGATTAATGAAAAGTTGAGTACTGGTGAAATAGAAATTGAGTGTAGTCATGTAGAAATATTGAATAAGTCTCATACGCCACCTTTTGAGTTGAATGAAGAGAACGCGAACGTTGTGAATGAAAATTTACGATTAAAGTATCGTTTTATTGACTTGCGAAGGGAAAAGATTCAAAAGATACTAATTACAAAAGATAAGTTTATCCAACATCTTCGAGCTTATTTTACAAAGCTTGATTTTGTTGAGATTCAAACTCCAATCCTAGCTAACTCTAGTCCAGAAGGAGCTCGTGATTTTCTTGTGCCATCACGATATTATCCTGGTAATTTTTATGCCTTGCCTCAGGCACCACAACAATTTAAACAGCTTCTGATGGTGGGTGGTTTAGACAAATATTTTCAAATAGCACCTTGTTTTCGCGATGAAGATCCTCGCATGGATAGATTATATGGCGAATTCTATCAACTTGATATGGAGATGAGTTTTGTAAATCAAGAGGATATTTTTAAGATTATGGAGCCATTAATGCTTGAAGTAACTAAAAAATTTAGTAGTAAGGAAGTGATAGGCGTTAATGAAGTTGGGCGGTTTAAACAAATTCCTTGGACCGAAGCTTTAGAGAAATATGGTTCTGATAAGCCAGATTTAAGATTCGACTTGGAGATAAAACCAGTTACAGATTTAGTAAAAGATTGCGGTTTTTCTGTGTTTGCTGATGCGGTAAGAGACGGTGGAGTTGTGCATGCATTAAAGGTAGAAAATGGTGCTAAGTTTAGTAGAAAAGAGATCGATGATTTAACTGCGCTGGCTCTTAGCTGTGGTGCAAAGGGTCTAGCCTATGTTATAATAAAACCAGAAGGTGGATTGCAGTCTCCAATTGTTAAATTTTTGGGCGATGATCTTGCTAATGCTATAGTTAAAGACTTAGGCGCAAATCCAGGAGATATAATATTTTTTGGTGCTGATAAGTGGAAGACTGTATGTGATGCTTTGGGTGCTGTTCGCAATGCATGTGGAGAAAAATTAGGGTTAAAGGACAAAACAAAAGCCGCATTTTGTTGGATAGTAGATTTCCCAATGTATGAATTAAACGACGGTGTGATAGATTTTGGGCATAATCCATTTTCTATGCCACAAGGAGGTCTAGAAGCTTTAAATACAAAGGAACCTTTAGATATTTTAGCTAATCAATACGACCTAGTTTTAAATGGTTTTGAGATATCTAGTGGAGCTATCAGAAATCACAATCCTGAAATAATGTACAAAGCTTTTGAGTTGGCTGGATACAATAAAGAAAAAGTAGATGAAAAATTTGGAGCCATGATTCGTGCTTTTGAATATGGTGCTCCACCTCACGGTGGTAACGCTCCAGGAATAGACAGAATACTAATGATATTGACTGATTCAGATTCAATTCGAGATCTATATGCTTTTCCAAAAGATGGTCAAGGTAGAGATGTGATGATGGATTCGCCATCTTCTGTTGACTTGAAACAATTAAAAGAATTGAAAATAAATAAGTAACTTTAAAATATTATGGATATATTAAAACGCAAGGATAGTTCGAACATTGCTAAATATACTTTTCTCTATTTCATATCTCTTTTGTCACTAGTGTTTAGTGTGATGGCGGTAGGAAATATTGTTTTTCAGCTCATCAATAAGCATGTAATCGATATAATTAATGTTTACGGAAGTATGTATTCTCCTGATGCATTAAAGTTTGCGCTCTCTTCTTTGATAATTTCTGCTCCGGTTTATTACGCGAGTGTCATTAGTATTCATAAAAGTTTATTTTCGGGTAAGTTGGATAAAGATGCTGCCGTTAGGCGTTGGTTGACTTATTTTATTATATTTGTTTGCGGTGTAGTTGTTATTGGATGGTTGATCGCAATAGTTTATTCGATACTGGACGGTGATTTAACTTGGAAGTTTAGTCTTAAGACTTTGACTGTTATTGTAATTGCAGCGACTGTTGGGTCTTATTATTTCCGCGATATTAAAAAAGAGAAAGTTGAAAAGGTGAAAGATAATGTTGCAAAAATATATCTTTATGCAACGCTGGTAGCTCTTTTAGTTGTTTTTGTGTCTGGAATATTATTTGTGGAATCTCCACGTCAAACAAGATTAAGAAAGTTGGATAATCTGACAATCGAAAAGTTTGAAAGAATTGGAAATTCTTTAAATGAATATTATAACAATAACAATCGTTTGCCAGTCAAGCTAGAAGACTTAGCTGTGGGTGTGATTTATTTAGGAGATCTTGATATTCGTAGCGTAGATGCAGGTAAGATTTTTGAGTATAGGGCTTTTGAAGGAGAAGAATACAAGATATGTGCAAAATTTAACTTGTCAAATAGGGAAGAGCTTGGTTCGAATAGAGATTTCATATCTGATGTATGGCCACATGGTGCTGAGTATACTTGTTTTATAAAAAATATTAATAAATATGGTAGAGAAATAAATAGATTTATTGATGAACAGGCTGTGACTACACCAATTATTGTTGAAGAAGCAATTGTTAAATAGATTTATATATGCAAAAAAAGAATCCGGGGATAACTATCCTGGGATTCTTTGTTCTTTAAAAAAAAGTTACTGTTCTTTGTTTATGCTGTTTTATGTACGCCATCCTAGAATTGGGAGAATGACATGTCACAAGGTTGCGGAACTTGTATAGTCGAGCACGATGCTGCAAACGAAGGGGATAATAATTCAGGAGACAATTATGAGCGATATGATGCTTGTAGACAAGCGGATGTTTCAGCGAAAAAAAACATTCAGTATAGTAATGATAGTATCGATTCAGAAAGGTCAAAATTTTTTGACAAATGGGCATTGCAATAACAATTTGAAAGGAGATATAGAATGACAAACTACCAAAGTTCTCATACTATGAGCGAAGTAAAAAAGATTATCACAGATGCTTATTCATGGTTGTTGGCTTCTGATGTAAAGAGCTTTAACTATGACTTGTCTTATCCAAGACTGATTGAGATGTGCAATAAGTTTAAAGTTTTTAAAGCTCAAATAAGTCTTGCATTTGAACTCTATAATTATATGTTGCATAGTAAAGATTCTGTATCCGAATCCGAGCAACCTAGTATTGATATAGCTCAAGATACTATGAGTATGCAAATTAACCTACTTAAGAAAAATGCTGATTGGCTTGCCGACTATGTAGTAGATACACTTAGCTCCATAGCTTTTCATGAGGTCAGTGCGGGTTTATGTACTGGCATGCAATCTGTTATTGTTGGTACATATTCGGAAATAGAAAAACAAATCAAAATAATCATAAATTGATCTTTATTAATAACCTCGTTCCACGCGGGGTTATTTAATTTGGCTTTTTATAAATGTTGTTGTATAATATCATATAGATGAGGGTTAAATGATTTTTAGCTCTAATTTTATTTATATATAAATGCATTACTCAATATTAAATTTAATAACTTCTGTCGCTGTTGTTGGTGTAAATTTTTTTTTACCAATATTAAGTGTTATAAGTGATGGAGCTCGAGTTAACATGGTTAGCGCTAGCGGTATAGATGAAAATTTATCTTCTTTTGAGTTAGGGCTAAAAAATCAGTACTTACCAATTTATCACCTGCCTGTTAACAATGATATTATTATGCCAAATAAAATGGCTAGGTTTGAGGAGTTTAACTTAGAAGCTACTAGCGGATTAATAATGGACATTAAAACAAAAGATACCCTTTACGGAAAAATGATCGATGAAAAATTTCCTATAGCAAGTATAACAAAATTGATGACAGCTTTGGTTTTTTTAGAGCAAAATCCTAGGTTTACTGATATATATAAAGTAGGTAGAGGTGACAGGCGAAATGGAGGTAAAATTTTTCTTTATACTGGTGATGAAGTAAAAGTTAGTGATCTATTTAATCTTGCACTTGTTCCCTCTGCAAATACTGCAACAATAGCAATGTTGAGTTCTGTTGGAGTAAGTGAGTCAGACTTTGTTGTAAAAATGAATAATAAAGCAAGCGAGTTGGGATTAACTAATACTTTTTTTAAGGACGCAACTGGATTATCAGAGCTAAACGTCTCAACCGCAAGAGATCTAGCTAAATTAGTGGCTATTGCGATGGCAAACGATAAAATTGAGCAAGCTGTTAGGCAGGATAAGTATGTTTTTGCAACAGTAAACAATCAAAAAAGAACAGCTCTTTCAACAGATGATTTATTAACGACTTTTAATGATGAACGAATAAAATTATTAGGAGGTAAGACTGGTTATACTGGTTTTGCTAAGTATTGTTTTGTAAGTAAGTTTAGTGATCAGTTTGGAAACATGGTAGTTTCGGTTGTGTTGGGCGCTCAGGAAAAAGAAGATCGTTTTCTTGAGACAGAAAAAATGGTAAAATGGGTATATAATAATTATCAATGGGAATAGTATTAACTTTTATTACTGAATTATTTATATTGTAAAAATTAATAATTTAGTTACATTATAGATATGATAGATTTGGTTCCAGATCAAATATTACATTACTTAAATCCATATTTTGCCACATTTATTTTGTCCATAATGCCAGTTGGTGAAATGCGTATATCAATCCCAATTGCATTGGGGTTTTATAAGCTTTCCCTCTCTGAAGCACTATTTGTAGCAATTTCATCTAATATTCTATTAGTTACCCTATTAGTGTATTTCTTTACTCATCTGAATAATTGTGTAAAAGGGAGAAGCGCTTCTCTCGATGCATTTGTAGAAAGGATATTCGAAAGAACGAGAGGGACAATTTTGCACAAGCATCGGGCGCTTGGAGACATAGCACTGATGTTATTAGTCGCACTTCCAATACCGTTTACTGGCGTTTGGACAGGAGCATTGGCTGCATGGTTACTTGAGGTTTCGAAGGGTCAAGCATTACTTTATATCACAATAGGCATAATGATATCTGCTTATATTATAGCTTTTGTAAGCTTTGGTTTTATTAAGATATTTTAAGAAATGTGTGTACGCATAGTTTAAAAATATATTTGTTATGAATAAAATAATAGGCAATTGGAAATTAAATTTGGGTAATCAAGAGTCAATTGATTTAGCAACTGATTTGGTTCAATGTTTGAAAAAAAATAAAGACATTGACATTGTGGTCTGTCCCGACTTTGTCTCGCTCAAAGAAGTCAGTAATATTCTTAATGATACAAATATTTCAATTGGCGCTCAAGATGTATTTTGGGAAACTAGAGGAGCGTATACCGGAGAGATATCCATAGAAACATTAAAGGAGATTGGATGTAAGTATGTATTAATTGGTCACTCTGAAAGACGCGAGCATTTACAAGAAAGTTATGAGATGATTCACAAAAAAGTTTACAATGTTGTTAAGGCTGGTGGGATTATTCCCGTTGTGTGTATTGGTGAGACAAGCGACGATCGAAAAAGAGGTAAGCAAAATTTTATTTTATCTACTCAACTTGAAATGGCTTTAGGTGGTATTAAATTTACAGATTTTAACGAAGTTATAATTGCTTACGAACCAATCTGGGCTATTGGCACTGGAGAGGTTATGGATATTGAGGAGGTGCAGTATACATTTAAAATGGTTAAGTTAGCTTTAAAGGAAATGTTTGGTGCCATAAGTAATAAAAAACTCAAAGTGCTATATGGTGGATCTGTTAGCCCTGACAATGTCGGCCAATTTAGTGGGCAGGTCAATGTTGATGGTTTACTTGTTGGAGGGGCGAGTTTTAGATCGGAGAGTTTTGTGCAAATTATTAATAATTATCTATCATAAAAATATGTTAGTAGACCTAAAAAAACTTGTTCAGCATGCTCAAAAAAATAACTATTGTCTTGGAGCTTTTAATATTCATAACATTGAATCGATCAAGGGGATTGTTGAGGCGGCTAGTAAACTTAAATCACCCGCCATTATTCAAGCTTCAGAAAGCAGTGTCAAATATTTTGGTGTAAAAAGTATTGTATGTTTAGTGAATGAGATTATATTAACATATGGAGCAAGTATACCATTTACTCTTCATCTGGATCATGGTAATGATATTGATTTGATAAAAGCATGTATTAATAGCGGATTTAAGTCTGTTCATATTGATGCTTCAGCCTACCCGCTTAAAGAAAATATCAAGATAACAAAAAAAATTGTTAATTATGCGAAAGGAAAAAATGTATGGGTTCAGGGTGAAGTTGGAATGATTATGGGTAGTCATGGCAAGGTATCAAAGAAAATTGGCGTAGTACCCTTGGCAAATTGTGAAGATGTGGTAAGATTCGCTAAGGAAACAAATGTAAATACAGTGGCAGCGGCAATTGGTACTGCTCATGGATCGTTTGACGACGAGAAAGTTTCATTCGATTTACTAAAGGCTATCAAAAAGGATTTACGAATTCCATTTGTAATGCATGGTGGGTCTGGTGTTCCTGACCGTGATATTAGAAAAGCTATAAAGATGGGTGTTAATATTATAAATGTTGGAACAGACATTAAAGTGGCATTCACTCAGTCTGTTATAAAAGCTTCATTAAAAAATTCTAAAGAAACTGATCCACGAATTTTATTTGCTAGCGCAAAAGATGATATTAAAAAAGTTGTAGAAAAAAAGATGAAATTATTTGCTAGTTCTGGTCAATTTTAACAAATATGTTATGTATATAATCCCAATTGCAATAATTATCTTATCTATTGGTACAATATTAGTGATCGTTATTCGAAACGCACCTCAATTGTCAAATTTGAGGGCTGAAAGTGTAGCTGAAATTAGGGAAGACCAGTTTAAAGATGAGATGATATCAAAAAAATTAAAAAGAAGTATTGTAAAATGGCAAAGTAGTTTTTTTGGTTTCGTGTCTCCATTATTAAAGCAATTGGTTGAGATTTTAAACATAATAAAATTAAAGGCACTCGAGATTAAAGAAAAAAATAAGGCAAAGACTAAATTTGTAGACAATAAAAACGATCAAGACGAGAAGATTGATGAGTTATTCCAAAAAGTTGATAGCCTTATAAAGAAGGGTGATTTTGATGCTTGTGAAAAATTATTAATTAGCATTATAGAATTAGACCATAAAAATGTTGATGCTTTTGCTACTTTAGGTCAGATATATTATGAAAAAAAGAGTTACAACGAGGCCAGACAAACCCTTGAGCATGCTCTTAAGTTAGGCGGTGAAGATGATGAAACTTACTTTGATTTGGCTTTGATCTCTAAAGAAATGGAAGATTACACAAAGAGCTTGGAATATATAAAGAAAGCAATTAGCTTAAATGAGAATAATCCTCGTTATCTTGATTCTCTCCTAGAGACTGCATTAAAAATAAAAGACAGATCTGAGGCAATAACTGCATACGAAAAACTTAAACAGGTAAATCCAGATAATAAAAAATTAGAGGAATTTAAGAAGATGGTCGATGAGTTATAAGTAGTTACATAATAGGCCGTTGTAGCTCAGCTGGTAGAGCACTTCCATGGTAAGGAAGGGGTCTCGGGTTCAAATCCCGACAACGGCTCAGGGTTAAATTGTGCGAAAAAAATTGCCCAATATTCCATCCTAAGCGAAAAAGTGATGCAAATTTAGTGAGCACTTACGCAGGCCTAACAGGCAGGCTACTTGATAATATAGAATTTGTATGATAATTTAAATATATAAATTGGGTCGGTACCAAAGCGGTCAAATGGGGCAGACTGTAAATCTGCTGGCTCCTGCCTTCGCAAGTTCGAGTCTTGCCCGGCCCACCGAGATGAACAAGTAGGTACGCGAGTGCCTACTTTGTTGTAATGTTTAGTTATTTTAAGAGGTTCGAGTCTGGCTAATTCTTGCTTTAAGGGTTGGGAGTACTTTTCAAAGGGTTGTAGACGTAAATCAAGTAATACTAGTAGTCTTCTATCTTATATAAACCGGTTTGAGCCAAGATTTTGAAGTGTGTCTTTTTTCTCATTAGGGCTACCATTTTTAAACTTCGTTTTTAGATTTACAGCAAAGCTAAAAACATCCTCTACTTTTTGATTTAAGTCTTTGTTGCCATTTTCTAAATTATTAATAATAGACTCTATTTGATTTTTTGATTCTTGATAATTTTTAACCTTTTTTGAATAATTTTCTTTGTTAATCTCACCCTCAGCTCGCATGTCTATTAGGTTACTGATTTTCTTTTCTTCTTTTTCTAGGTTAAGTTTATGTTGTTTTAAGATTTCTTCATTAGCTT